>JAYUMV010000001.1:0-3334 GCA_043762265.1 Chthonomonadaceae bacterium
GGTCCTTCCTTCGCCTATGTCCGTGGGGAAGGAGACGCCAAGATCATTCCCGATGCAACGCCCTCTCCAACGCCGGTACACCTGGCGGGAGATACAAAGGTAGATTTTCCGAAAGATACGATGGCGCCGGAATTCTCCGCAAAAGCGCAGTTGTTCTTCAGCCTCTACTTCGCTATGACAGGCCTGCATGCGTTCCACGTCATCATCGGTATCCTGATCATGGGGACGCTCTTCTTGATGCTGGCGTTCAAGCATCCTGCGGTAGACTACTACATGCCTGTCGAGATGGCAGGGCTCTACTGGCACTTCGTCGATATCGTCTGGATATTTCTGTTCCCGTTGTTCTATCTCATACCAGGTTCGTAAGGGAAGGTTTCGTTCTCATGAATCAAGACGCAACGCATCAGGACGCCACGCATCAGACGCACCATATCACCGACCCAAAGGTCTACTACATCGTCTACGGGCTGTTAGTATTCTTCATGGCATTGACCATTGGCGCTGCACAGGTCAATATGGGCGGCAGCCTGAATAACATTGTCGCCATGACGATCGCCACCATCAAGGCGGTGCTGGTCGTGCTGTTCTTCATGCAGGTGAAGACGGGCACGCGCTTGACCTGGGTCTGGGCGGCCATCGGCTTCATCTGGCTGATCTTCCTTTTTGGCACCCTCGGCGACTACGTCACCCGTAACTGGATCAGCGTCACCGGCTGGTAGAAATCCGCCGCATCAACGTGTGTTAAGTCGGCCTTGCAACCGCGCCAACGCAAATTCACCGCATTTTTTATGACTTGCAAGTCATGAAAAATGCGGTGTTTGTTTGCTTCTTACTTCTGTCCTACCCGAACGCCTGGAGGAAGCAGGAGGTAAGCTCTGTGCATTTGTTGAATTATGAGGCGTTGCAAGTATTATTGATATGAAAGAAGACGTTGGCAGTCTTATGAGCATAACCGACTATCATGCTAAATATTTCGCTTATGACCTGACGAAACGCTGCGCATCAGATAGTCCAGAGAAGCTTGCGGGGGCGGTTGCAAGCGCTCAGGTGGATCTCAATCCACATCAGGTAGACGCTGCTCTCTTTGCATTTAACTCTCCTCTCTCTCGTGGCGCACTATTAGCGGACGAAGTCGGACTTGGCAAGACCATTGAGGCGGGGCTGGTGATCTCGCAGAAATGGGCGGAGCGCAAGCGGCGTATCCTGGTCATTACTCCCTCCAACCTCCGTAAGCAGTGGCATCAAGAAATGGGGGAAAAGTTCTTTCTGCCCTGTGCCATTCTCGAAACGCGATCCTACAATGAAGCGATCAAACAGGGGAATTTTCGACCTTTCGAGCAGACAGATGCAGTCGTCCTCTGTTCGTATCAGTTCGCCCGTAATAAAGCCGCTGATGTGCATGCGGTCGCCTGGGATCTAGTCGTCATCGATGAGGCGCATCGGCTGCGAAATGTCTATAAGCCCTCCAATGTCATTGCCAACACGCTCAAGAAGACCCTGGAGCACAAGCGCAAACTTCTCCTGACCGCGACCCCGCTGCAGAACTCTTTGCTGGAACTGTTCGGTCTGGTCAGTTTTATCGATGAGCATACTTTCGGCGATCTGAAGAGCTTTCGCGAGCAGTTCACAAACCTGAATCAAGAGCAGATTTTTCAGACGCTTCGAGAACGCCTGCGCCCAATCTGCCACCGCACCCTGCGGCGTCAAGTAGTCGCGTATGTTCCCTATACCAACCGCCTGCCCCTGGTGGAGGAGTTCACCCCCGGAGAGAACGAAGACATCCTATACGAGTGGGTGTCGGAGTATCTTAGGCGAGACAATCTGCAGGCGCTGCCGGCCGGGCAGCGGTCCCTGATTACGTTGGTTCTGCGCAAACTGCTGGCATCCTCCACCTTCGCGATCGCCGGTGCGCTGGAGTCGATGTCGAAGCGTCTCAAGGCCAAAATTGATTGGCAAGTGTCTTCCGAAACGCTGGAGGATGATCTGAATGCGGACTATGAGGCTCTGGAGGCGACCTCTGAAGAGTGGACCGAGACGGACAGGTCAGAACCGCTGTCGGCCGCCGATGTCGCGGCCATCAAGGTCGAGATCGGGGATCTCGATGCGTTTGCCGCTCTGGCAGGCTCCATCGACCACAATGCCAAAGGCAAGGCGCTGCTCAAAGCGTTGAAAGTTGCTTTCGAGAAGGCGACTGCACTCGGCGCGGCCCAGAAGGCGATCATCTTTACGGAGTCGCGGAGAACCCAGGACTACATTTTGCGGCTTCTGGCCGATAGCCCTTTTTCGGAGGGCATCGTGCTGTTCAACGGAACGAACACCGATCCGCACTCCCGTGCGATCTATCAGTCCTGGCTGCAACAGCATGCAGGCACCGATAGGATCACCGGCTCCCGCAGCGCCGATATGCGCTCGGCGCTCGTGGACTACTTCCGCGAAGAGGGCCGGATTATGATCGCGACAGAGGCGGGCGCAGAAGGAATCAACCTTCAGTTCTGCTCCCTGGTCGTAAACTACGATCTGCCCTGGAATCCCCAGCGTATCGAACAGCGCATCGGGCGTTGCCATCGCTATGGGCAGAAGCACGATGTGGTGGTCGTCAACTTCCTAAACCGCAAGAACGAAGCCGATAAGCGCGTCTTTGAACTGCTCTCGGAGAAGTTCCAACTGTTCGAGGGCGTGTTCGGAGCGAGCGATGAAGTTTTGGGCTCCCTCGAGTCCGGGGTGGACTTCGAGAAGCGGATCGCGGAGATCTATCAGCGCTGCCGCCACACCTCCGAGATAGAGGCCGCCTTCGATCAACTGCAACGGGAACTGAGCCTGGAGATCAACCAGGCGATGACTCACACGCGCCGGAAACTCCTGGAGAACTTTGACGACGAGGTGCGGGAGAAACTGCGTGTCCGCGAAGCAGAGTCGAAAGCCTCCCTCTCTCAATATGAGACGCTGCTGATGCGCCTGACGCAACATGAACTGGCGGGCTACGCGGAGTTTTTGGGCGATGCCGCCTTTATGCTCAAGGAGCGCCCTCCCGGCGTCTCCCCCGAAACCGTTCCCACCGGGCGTTATGAGTTGCCGCGCCGCAGTGGGGAATCGCACCTGTATCGCCTGAATCATCCGCTGGCGGAAGCCCTCCTCACACGCGCGAAATCGCGAGAACTGCCGTGTGCCGAAATCACGTTCAACTATGCCGATCATGCGGGGAAGATCTCCATATTGGAGCCGCTTCTCGGAACGTCCGGCTGGCTGTCTATGGCGCAGTTTTCTATCGCTGCGCTGGATCAGATCGAAGACCATCTGCTCTGCACCGGCGTTACCGAAACCGGCTCTCCTCTCG
>JAYUMV010000002.1:0-1522 GCA_043762265.1 Chthonomonadaceae bacterium
TTGGATATGGGAGTTCTTCCGCCTGAACTCATCTATGATCTTTGGGGCTGAACGCGAATCCCTTGTGGCTGTAAAGTGAAGGAATCGTTGTCGGATACCAGATACTGCTGATATCCTGAATTTGCACCCACTGTGCGAGAGACGCGCGCAAAAATGTCTGTGCCTCCGGAAAATTCCGTTCGCGCAGACAGACAATGCCCAGATTACATTGAACGATCGCGATCCCTCCGGGGGCCTGGTGCCGACTACGAATTTCGAGGCTCTCCTGCAAATAGAGGCGGGCTTGATGGGCCTCGGTCTCACGACTGTGAGCGTCCTACGGCGTCGTAAGAAGTAAACTCGGGCATTTGTACGGACACGCCTCAATGCGAGAGCGGGAGGGGTTTATCTCTCCCGCTTTTTGATCCTGGATTGTGCCTGTTTCCATTGCATGCAGAAGCACAGGAGAACGGAACGAAAGAGCGTCAGGGTATGTGCTGCTCCGGTTGGGAGGCGGCTGCCGTCGCTTCGGCGAACTTTTCCTCCGGGCTGGGGTGCCCGGGGCCGTCGCGGCGCAGACGGTAAGCCCCATAGGCTGCCGCGAAGAACAGTCCGGCAGCCATGCAGAGGCCTTCTCTAAAGCCGCCGTGGAATCGTGTCTTGAATTCGGCCATCATGATCGGGCCGAAAAATCCGCCGAGGTTGCCGACCGAGTTGATAAAGGCAATCCCGCCTGCCGCCGCGCGCGCGCCCATCAGGTTGGTAGTCAGCGCCCAGTAGGAGCCTGCCGCGCTGCGTTCGCCCAGAGCGTTGATCGAGAGTGCGAGCAGTGTCAGTCCTGCCGTGGGCACAAATCCACAGTAGAGGAACCCGAGGCCTGCCACGACATATCCTACTAAGACGAAGTTTCGACGCGACCCGGTGCGGTCCGACGCGAACGCGGAAAGGAACATGGCACAGGCGCCGATCACGCCGGGGATGACTCCGATATACGCCACAAGCGAGTCGGACCATTGATGACCGAGAGGCCCACTGCGCAACTTCAGCATCTCCGGCGCAAAAGAACCCACGGCGTTGCCTGCCGTGGCGGTCAGGATGAAGATCAAACAGAGATGCAGGACACGCGGCTCCGACAGCGCACTGCGAAACGAGAGATGTTTTACCTGTTGCCCCGTGCGCTCCTCCCGCTCCAGACTCTCCGTCAGCCACGCTTTCTCCTCTGGAGACAGCCAGCCTGCCCGTGCAGGACCATCCGGCAAAACCAGAAGAACGACGAAGGCCAGGATGATGGAAGGCACTCCTTCCATCATGAACAGCCACTGCCACCCATGCAGACCGGAGAGGCCCTCCCTGGCAAGCAGTACGCCGCCGATAGGACTGCCGACAAGGCTGAGGATACCGGTAAGAGCCAGAAAGGCCGCGATAATGCGGGCACGGGCGTTGCCGGGCACCCAGTAGGTGAAATAGAGCAGGATGCCGGGATAGAACCCGGCCTCCGCCACACCGAGCAGAAAACGCAGTGCATAAAAACTGAAAGGAGTAT
>JAYUMV010000003.1:0-5954 GCA_043762265.1 Chthonomonadaceae bacterium
AGCAGACCGCGCTGACGTCTCTCTCTCGATTGGCGCAAGCCTCCGAATATAACCCTTCGCGCTTCGCGATTTCGCCGGATGGAAAGCGAGTCGCCTGGACTTTGACGCAAGACCCGAATGCGCTCCCTCGGATCGTGACATGGATACGCCGCCTGCTCCCTGGCTTCCAGACGGCAAGCGATTGAGTTTCCGGCACAAGGACGTCCTCTATACTGTGCCGTCAGACTGACGTGAAAGGCCAATATGAAACGTTCCGTTCCTCTGTTTCTGACTTCGATAGCTCTCACGTTTCTGTTCCACTCAACACACACTTCTGCACAGGAGCCTGTAAAGGCGAAACCTTCTCAAATGTTGCTACCGTCAACGACGAAGAGTTTATCCCGTACATCGGTCCCCCTTATCGCTCGGGTTCTGGGCATACGCGTGGGATGGAACGGACAGAAGCGCCTAGAGGATTGGTTTGGAAGGGGGGTGCGCAGCGTAGGAGGTCACTCGGGAGGCGTAGAAACCTGGCATACGCGCCGTCCTTCCGGAAACATCGTTACGGATGGATTTTGCTACAACCGCGAGAGAGAAGTCGTGGAGACGTTGGAATGGACGCTCGGCAAAGCGGACGCTACCATCCCTTTGGTTCGGCGGCTTCCGGAACACTCAGGATGGCTTGGCACGATCTCGCTCGGCATGAGCGAACATCAGGTCACCCATTTGCTGAAAGGCACTCCTCTCCCCCACCCTGATAAGTCAGGAGGCACCTGGACATGGAAACAGCACGGTTATGTGCGCCCCAATCCCGTTAACTACGATGTGTATCGTACCTGGACGGCGGCATTGTGTTTTGATCAGGGCCGTTTGACGAGCATCCACGTACAGTGCGAGTGACAGTAGTTTCCGGACCGGAGTGAGTGGGAACCGAGTTGGTTTCAGCCAAAATCAATTTTGTAGGAGTCGGAACGCTAAATGAGACACGAACCCAATGCGGAAGTGAGTGGAGACGAGGGCGCGCTGACGTTGCGCGGCGTGATGCACGCAGACCTGCCTCTATTCTTCGCGCATCAGCAGGATATCGCCGCCAATCATATGGCGGCGTTTACGGCCAAGGATCCTGCGGATTGGGACGCCTTTCTGGCGCACTGGACCCGGATTCTGGATGACAAAAAGTGTAACGTCCAGACCATCCTTTATAAGGAGAAGGTGATCGGGTACGTGACGACTTTTGAGCAGATGGGGCAGCGGGAAGTCAGTTACTGGCTTGACAGCGCGTACTGGGGCCAGGGGCTGGCAACAGAGGCACTGGCGGAGTTTCTGCGTCACTTCCCCGAACGGCCCCTCTTTGCGCGGGCGGTCAAAGACCACCAGGCCTCCCTGCGGGTGCTGGCGAAATGCGGGTTCGTGGTTGTGGACGAGGACAGCGGGTTTGCCAATGCACGGGGCCAGGAAGTGGAAGAGTTCGTTCTGGAACTGCGTGCCGATACGGACTAAGAGCAAACGCCGGATACGAATCCTGGTTCTGCGGATACTACGATGCACTCTACATTATACCGGCAGGCTGTGACTCGCCTGCCGGCTTTCTATCTGTAGGAGGCAAACGGTGCTGATCAGGAGGCCAGTTGCGTCAGCGCGTCGAACTCTTCGGCGGTCAGTTCGATTTCTGCGGCCTGGGTGTTCTCTTCCAGGTGCGCCACGGAGGAGGTGCCGGGGATCGGCAACATGACGGGCGAACGTTTCAGCAGCCACGCCAACGCCAATTGCGCGACGGTGGCTTTGTGATTTTGCGCGGCTTTGTCCAGCGGACCGCCCGGACGGGCGAGTTTGCCGGCATCGACCGGGAACCAGGGAATGAAGCCCAGATCGTTCTGTTCGCAGTAGTTCAGAACCGCTTCGGAACTGCGATTGGCCAGATTGTAGAGGTTCTGCACGGAGACGATCGGCAGAATAGCCTGGGCCTTTTTGATCTCCTCGACGGAGACCTCCGACAGCCCCACGTGCCGGATCTTCCCCTCCTGCTGCATCTGTTTCAATTCGCCGAGCTGGTCTTCCAGGGGCACCTTGGCGTCGATTCGGTGCAGTTGATACAGATCGATACGCTCCAGACGAAGGCGGCGCAGGCTCATCTCCACGCACTGCCGCAGGTATTCGGGCCGGCCTACCGGCAGCCACTGGTCCGGCCCCTGGCGTGTCAGCCCCCCCTTGGTCGCGACAACCAGATCGGATGGATAGGGCGCGAGCGTGTCACCGATCAATTGTTCGGAGACGAAGGGACCATACGAGTCCGCCGTATCGATAAAGTTGATTCCCAACTCGACGGACCTTTGCAACACCCGTCGCGCCTCTTCCGGATTCGCCGGTTCGCCCCAGATCCCCTTGCCTGTGATCCGCATCGCGCCGAAGCCGAGGCGGTTTACCGTCAGATCTCCCCCGATGGTAAAGGTGCCGGAGGCTGCCGCCACCTTCTCTGTCGTCGTGCTGCTCATAAACTCTTCTCCCTTTGAGACTGTATCCAGGTCTGTTCTCAAACTACGCGTGACCAAGGAAGACGGTTCCGAGCGAAGGGTCTAGGCGGAGGGAGTTTGCGGCGCGAGACGCAGCCAGGGCGGCGACTGGGCCTGAAGAGCGATGCCGACAGGACAGTCGGGATCGTGCGCTCCGGGGAGATAACCGGTGCTCATGAGAAACTCGTTGACGATCTCGCCGCCTGTAAAACGGAAATTGGCTCGAAACAACTTGACCCACTCTCCCAGAGAGCGGGGATGATGCACATCGAGCCAGGCGTGAAACGAGCCGTGCTCCTCCTGCATGCGCAAGATCGTCTGTGCATTGCTGATTGCCGCTGCGACTTTGAGCCGATTCCGAATGATGCGTGCATCCGCCAACAACCGTGCAACATCTCTCTCTCCATACGCCGCTACCCGTGCGATGTCGAAGCCGTCGCAGGCGGCGCGAAAGCCCTCTTTGCGCTTCAGGATCGTCTCCCAGGACAGTCCCGCCTGATTAATCTCCAGGACCAACCGTTCGAATAAGAGCGCATCCTCCGTGAGTGGAAACCCATATTCCGTATCGTGATAATCGACATGAACGGCGTGTACTTTGCCGGTGCGTATCAGCGCGCAGTAACTGCTTGCCAAATTATTTCCTTCATTGCGCGATTTATACCGAGGAGCCTGTGAAGTGTGGCTGATAGCCCTACAGGCCTACCGCGATAGGCGGTAGGCCTGTAAGGGAGATCGCGGCGTGGCCCGGAAGGTCTGTCAAATGCACCGGGGCAGCCATTGGTATTCCGCGTTCGTACCGACTAGCGGGGACCGACGAGCTTATACTGCATCGCGGGCTGTACGCTGATGAAATCACCACCGATGAACGACAGGCCGTTCATAAACCAGAATACCACCTGGTTGGTAGTCGCATTCTGGAAGACGAGGTCGGCGTGGCCATCGTTGTCGTAGTCGGCGACGCCTTTGACCAGCCATCCGGCGGCGGGCGTCACGTTGACGAGAGACCCTCCCGCATAGTTTGCCCCGTCCATATACCAGACCACGAGTCTATTAGTCGTGGAGTTCTGGAAGACCAGGTCCGGTTGAAGATCTCCGTTGAAGTCGCCCGCGCCGACGACCGCATAACCGGGGGCCGGCACATACGGCAGCGCCGAGCCTCCGATGACGGTCGTTCCGTTCAGAAACCAGATGACGACCGCATTCGTGCTCTTGCTCTGGAACACCAGATCCGTCTTGCCATCGCTGTTGAAATCGCCGGTAGCGACGACCTTGTAATCCGAACCGGGCGAGAGCGAAATCTGCGATCCCGAGACAAAGTTGGGTCCGTTGAGGTACCAGATCATCACGTTACCCGTGGTAGAGTTCTGGAACACCAGATCGGGATGGCCATCATTGTTGAAGTCGGCCATTCCGACCACATTCCATCCGGCGGGGGGCACCGTGGCGATACTGTCGGCTTCCGTTACCGCCAGACCGTTCTGGCCAACAAGGAACACTTGATTGGTCTGATTGTTCTGAAAAACCAGGTCGTTGAAGCCGTCTTTGTTGAAGTCGAAAGCCGGGTTGTGTAAGACGATCAACGTGGTGGTTTGGATAACAGTGAGATACTTGGCCGTAATCGTCACGGGGGTGGTCGCAATCACAGACTTCACCGTGATCGGGAAGGTTGCCGTGGTGGCGCCAGCGGGGATCACCACGTTGGTGGGAACGGTGATGATGGCGGGAATGGAGTTGGTGAGCGTCACGACCGCTCCTGTCGCGGGAGCCGGGTAATCGAGGGTGACGGTGCCAACCGTGTTAGAGAGAGGCACCACATGATTATTCGGAACCGAAACGCCGATCAGCGCAGGAGTATGCGTGACGATCGGAGCCAGCACAATGAGGGTCAACTGGATGACATTTGCCCCCGTCGCGGTCAAAACTACCGGAGTATCGGCGGTGACAGCGACCGTCTTAACGGCAAAAGTAACGGTGTCGGAACCGGCAGCGGTGCTGACGGTAGTCGGCACGTTCGCGACAGCGGGATTATCGCTGCTGAGGTTGACCTGCGCGTTGCCTTTCAGGGTGAGGGTGATGGTTCCGACAGAATTTGTACCGCCCTGAACACTGGTGGGGTTGACCGTGAAGCTCGCAATAGTGGGGCTGCCCCCCCCAAGCTGTGCCTTTGCCGAGCCGCCGATGAGGGTCGCCAGCATTCCGAGGAAGAGGAGGCGGACAAAAGCCGCCTTCAAGAGTTGCCCGCTCAAGTTCATACGCGTGGACAGGCCGTTTCGTCGCAGCAGAATTTCCATCAAAAAGGCTCCTTTCTGCACTTATGGCGTGCAGGTCGGTTCACCGGTACTGCCAGGAGACGCATGGCGAGACCGATCAGTGTAGATTGGGGGATTTTTGCCGGGTTCCCTCAAAGCCGCAGTTCCGTTATGAAGCGGCGGCTGAGTATAGACCCATAGAGACATTATGCCACATTATGCCTATCCATTCGTCATGAGGGGTGACGAACTGCGCGTAAAACGTGACGGAACGCACAGCTTCTTTCCAGAAAGCGGACGGATCCCGGTCTTAGAGAGAAGAGCTATCGCTCTATTCTCACTTCTATCGATAATATCCTTCTGGAATCGCATGATCGGCGGCTTCGGATCGATAATTACGGATGAAGCAGGGTGCTCACCGAATGGTAACTCCTTCTTGCGCATTCCCGGGCACCCGTCGGTAGATGGCGCCGCCTCCGTTGCTGGCTTCGTAAAAGATCTCCCCAATTCGGTTGAAATATTTCGCATGGATCGCGGCGACGGTGGCCTCTTCGAATCCCTCGGTATCCAGTTTGAGCACATCGATCTTCGGTTCGATCGCCAGGACATCGGCCAGAACCGTGTTGATGTCCTGGCACAGCACCTGGATATGCGGGTCACCCGGCCGGGAATGCATCGTCCCATATCTTCCGCTCGGCTCAATCGCGAACTCCACGGTCCCGGACTTGTCTGCAACAGCGGCTTCCGTCACGTGATACCGACCTTTATAGGCCTGAAGCGTCTTCTCTAGTCTTTCGAGGTTGGTTGGGACAGGTTCGTAGAGATAGACGCGCGATCGCGTATTTCTTGTTAGAAAATAGAGGGCGCTAATGCCGATGTTGGCGCCGATGTCTACCGCAACGGAAAGGTTGTCGCTGCGGTAGTCCTGCCTACAGAAGATCTCGTTGATAGTTAAGAGGTCATGATAAGAGTAGAGCGTCACAGACACGACGCCAACAGGGGTTCGAAGCCGAATATCACACGGATAGGTTCCGCTATTCGTGAGGTAGCGACGAAAGACATCAGGGAACCCTGGGCATACCATCAGCATATGGAACAGAGCGACATAATGCTTCTTCTGAAACGCGGCCATAAGCCACCTCTTGGGCAATCTATCCGCAATACGCATAAATAAAATGCTCCTCCGTCTGGTTTAAGCTCACAAAAAATCAAAGCC
>JAYUMV010000004.1:0-7562 GCA_043762265.1 Chthonomonadaceae bacterium
TTCCGTTTCATGAGCCGAACCCAATGCATACTTCTTTCCGCCCTTGACTCCCTGAGTCCCCCTCGTGCCAAGCATATCTTCTATGTAGCCCGGTCTGCACAGGTAGCGACCCTTCTTTAGGTCAACTTCCCCAACTCCGATAATTGCCCCACGTTCTGGAAAAACATGAGGTGCCCCACGCTCGACGTGGGCTATGGGGAACTTGCAAAATGCGCGGTGCATACTGTATAATCTGATGTACCGGTCAGGGTGATGTGGGATGGCAGGGTGCTTGCCGGTTTAGCATACGTTCGCCGAACAGGATGCGCTTTATGTCGGAAACAAATACGTCTTCGCAGCACACTCTGCGCTCCGTTCTCAGACCCGCCCCACCGCTCGCTCCGGAGGACAGCCTTCGTCGCTGTCTCACACTGACCCGATTTCAACCTTTAGCGACGCTTCCGGTCCTAGAAAACGGTTTTCTGAGAGGTGTTGTACCACAGAGTTGCCTGCTTTCCGCCTTGCAAAGCGAGGCCGGTAACGCTCGTGAAGAGTTGCTGGATCGCCCCGTCTCTACGGTGATGCAGCCTCCTGTTGTGGTCGCTGCGCCGGAGATGAGCACGGAAGAGGTCGGAAGAATCTGCGCCCAGTTCGGACTGACGGAAGTTCCCGTCGTGGATGCGCAAGGTTACTGTTACGGCCTGGTCTGCGCAGCGGATCTGTTGTTGCCGGAAGCGCCTCAGCCGCGTCCCGCACGCATTGGAGGCATGGCGACCCCCTTCGGTGTCTATCTGACGGATGGCACTATGCGCGCCGGTGCCAGTGATTTTGCGTTGATCACGACCGGCGTCTCGATGACCGTACTCTACAGTCTCGCCTATCTGTGCGTCACAGGCCTCGGATGGCTTCTGACGCATGTCGCGCATCTGCGCAGCGCCTCCATGCTGGATCCGGACTATGTTCCGCCGCCCAACCAACCAATGTTGGGGCTGGTCTATGTTGCGCTCAGTCTCGTAGTATTGGGGCTATTCTTACTGCTCATGCGGGTCACGCGTCTTGCCGGATACCATGCGGCAGAACATCAGACAGTGCATGCGGTGGAGCGTGGTGAACGCCTTACACCCGACATCGTTCGCCGGATGCCACGCCCGCATCCGCGCTGCGGCACCAATCTGGTAGCCGCTGTAATGGTGTTTTCCACGCTCTCCCAGGCTTTTGGTTATATTCCGGCCTTGGACGGTGGCATCGCTCAGATGGTAGCGGTCGTGGCGACACTCTTTACGTGGCGGAGCGTGGGCACGTTCTTGCAGGAGCGCTTCACGACCCGTCCCGCCTCGGACCGTGAACTCGCGAGCGGCATCGCCGCCGGGAATGAACTGCTGCTGCGCTACCTGAACAGCCCACCGACGCGCCCAGGCCTCTTCAAACGAATATGGTTCTCCGGCATGGTTCAGGTCATGACCGGTATGATCCTGACCTATGCGGTCTACTATGTGGCGTGGCTCGTCTGGAAACACTTCGCCTGACGCCCGACCAATCTCTCCCTCAAGGAGTTTTGTGTGATAACTGACGATCTCGCTACCCTCGTCCGAAACGCCGTATTCGCGGCACGGGATGCAGGGGAATTTGCTCTTTCCGACGAAGACTTCGCCGTTCCTCTGGTCACGCCGCGCCAAAAGGAAAATGGCGACTTCTCCAGTACGGTCGCCCTCTCCCTCAAAAAGGCGACCGGTATCAACGATAGCAGGATCATTGCCGCACACATTCTGCGCCACCTGCCCGCCGACAACCCGCTGATCGAGCGCACGGATCTCGCTGGCCCCGGCTTTATCAATTTCTACCTGAAGCCTGACTGGCTGCACGCCGTCTTGCCGCGCATCGAAACCCAGGACGCCGACTATGGGACCGTTCAGGACCGTGCGGGTGAAAAAGTGCTCGTCGAATTCGTGAGCGCGAACCCTACCGGCCCGATCAGCGTCGTCAACGGTCGCGCCGCCGCCCTCGGCGATGTGCTCGGCAATCTGCTCGCTGCGCAGGGCTGCGAGGTCGGACGCGAGTTCTATGTCAACGACGCCTTGAACTCCACGCAGATGGAGATCTTTGCGGAGTCTGTCATCGCGCGCTACTTACAGCTGTTGGGACACCCCGTCAACTTTGCGGACGGTCGCCTCGAACCCGGTGCGGTTTCTGCCGATGGGAATGCCTCCAAGAGCGCAATCGAGTTCCCGGAAAAAGGCTATCCCGGCGACTATGTCCGCGAGATCGCGGGTAAGGTCGTCGCCGAGGTCGGCTCCCGGTATGAGGCAGGCGATGAGGGCGAGCGCAACGCCTATTTTCGCGAGGCGACCCTGCGCTACATGATCGATTCGCAGCGCAGCGCGCTGGAAGCCTTCGGGCTCCACTACGACACCTGGTTCTTCGAGAGCAGTCTCTATCAGACAGGCGCGGTGGATCAGACCATTGCGAAACTGAAAGAGCGCGGCTACGCCTACGAAAAGGACGGCGCACTCTGGCTCCGCTCCACCGAACTCGGCGACGACAAAGACCGTGTCCTGATCCGCTCGAACGAGAAGGCGACCTATATCGCCGCCGATGCCGCGTACCACGACAACAAATTTCAGCGCGGTTATACCCATCTCATCAATATCTGGGGCGCGGACCATCATGGCTATGTCGCTCGCCTGAAAGCCGGGGTGGCGGCTTTAGGCTACGATCCCAAAAACTTGCAGATCGTGCTGACGCAGATGGTCTCGCTCGTTCGCGATGGCGAGGCAGTAATCGGGGGCAAACGCAAGGGCAATGTCATCGAGTTGAAAGAAGACCTGATCGACGAGATCGGCAAAGACGCCGCCCGTTTCTATTTTCTGCTCAACTCCTACGAAACCCCGGCGACCGTCGATGTCGAACTGGCCAAAAAGCAGAGCAACGACAACCCGGTCTACTATGTGCAGTACGCTCATGCGCGCCTGAGCAACATTTTACGCACGGCGGAATCCCGTGACCTTCTCCGAAAACCGGCGGCCCAGATCAGCCTCGCCTGCCTCACGCATCCGAGCGAGTTGGAGGTGCTGCGCAAACTGACCGACTATCCGGCCGAGGTCACGACCTCCGCGACGGACTTTGCGCCCCACCGCTTGACGCGCTTCGCAATGGACCTCGCGAGTCTGATGAACGTCTTCTATGAGAACTGTCGGGTGCTGCCCGGCACCGACGAGAGCATCTCGGCCGAAGTGACTATGGCGCGTCTTGCCCTGGTCAATGGCGCACGAATCGTGCTGCGGAACCTGCTAACTTTGCTGGGTGTCACCGCTCCCGACAAGATGTAGCAGATGCCTCCGCCGAACCTTTGACGCATTCTATCGCGTCCATTCAGACGAAGCAAGCGCTTTTCGAAGCTCTTGTGAAGCAAGCGCTTTTCGAAGCCTTGCCGGGAAAGCAGGCCTGTTTCATGTTCGCAATGAACTTCTATGCCGAATACTACGAAGAGGTGTTGCGCAGTGGGCGCAAAACCATCACCATACGCCTTGGAGACAAATCCGACAAATACCAGGCGGGAATGCTGATCTGGATCACCGTGGGGCCGCGTTTCGGACGCCGCCAAAAACTGTTCACGGCGATCCTGGATCGCGTCGAAGTCAAGACCATCGATCAACTCTCGCCCCGCGAGATCCAGAAAGAGAATCCGGAGTTCCGCACTGCCGAGGATATCATCCATCTGATGCGGCGTATCTACTCCAACGACATCTCCGTGGAAGACACCGTCACTGTGGTCCACTTCTCTCCGGTGGACGAGTACTGACCACCCGTTTCCGTAGGCTCTCTGTGCGCATCGCATCCTCCGCACGACCTGCGAACACTCTCGAAAGTCTAAGGCTTATGCACCGACGCTCGTCTTTACCGGTCTATCGCATCCGCTGGAGCCTCGTCTCTGGGCTGATCGTCTGCCTTACCGTTGCCGCCTGTACGGTACAGAGTCAGGTTAAACAGAAGCAGAACAAGCAGAACGTGCCTCGGCGGATACAGATCCAACAGCAGCCCGGCCCCGACAGTGCGACGCCTCCGCTCCCCAGTGTTCACACGGAGGTCTATACGGATCGTGATGGGGCGAAACATCCCTGGACGGTGACGGCAGCCCACTCCCTCCTCTGGGACGGTGCGCCTTATCTCCCGGTCGGCGGCGCATTCACGCCGAAGTCTCTGACCGATAGCTCCGACGCTGCCTGGCAAGACGACGTTCGTTCTCTCGCAGCGCTCCACGACAAGGGCGTGTTGGACGTGTTGATCGCGCCTTCGAGAGCGTTGCCGGATGTTCCGCTCGCCTCCTTTCAGCGTCTGCTCGACCATTTGGAGACCCAGGGATTCCGGTATGGCCTCGGGTTCGGCCCCGGTGTTGAAAAGCCCCTGACCGGTTTCGTGGTCAAACCCGCCAACTATCGGTACTTCGAGGCCGATAGCCAGACCGCCCACTGGCGCGCCTCCTTTGCCGATCAGGGCCTGGTGACCGTAATGGAAGACGGCAACAGCGGGGAGTACAAGATCGTCCTGGCGAGCCGTTATGCGATCAAAGACGACTTCCTCAGCGTGCCTTTAGATCCTTCTAAATCGTCCGGCAAACTCATCGGACTGCTCTACCCGCACAAAACCCTGCCTATCGGCGCGGAGGGCGCTTGCCCCGACCTTTGGTCCGGCTATGACGACTATCGCGACCGCCTCCTGGCCTATATGGGGCACGTCAAGTTCGGGAAAGGCCTCCGCTTCCTTCTGGATCCTCTGGCGCGCCATCTCGGTCTCGCAAATGAGTACGAGACGCTTGTGCCTGAGTCGGAAGGCTTCCGACTGGAATGGGAGAGCTGGCTGGAGCGTAAGTATGTCGGTCTGGAGGATGCGCGCTCCCGCTGGGCGATGGGCGATAACGAACCGAAGTCTTACGAAGAGTTGGCGCGCTATGTGCCGTTGTGGCTTGGGGATCGCGGGTTGGGCTATCTTTTCGATCCCCAAGGCGACCACATGCTGCGTGTCGATTCGACCAAGTCTGTCTTCTGGAACGATTTTCGGGAGTTCCGCAACGACAGTATCGCGAACTATATGCGCAGTCTGGCCGAGGTTCTGAAGCATCAGGTGGTCGATGTGCCTGTTGTCTATACCTGGACACAGAACCACCCAATCTTCCTCAATGCCGAGATTGATGGGTTCGATGGTCTCAGCGTAGCCACCCACGGCAAGCCGTCGATTGCGGGTCAATTAGGCCCCGCCCTCAGCGCGGTCGAACAGGCCGCGCGCCCAATGTGGTATTTGGCGACGGAGGTCTCCTCCAATCTGCCATCTCCCGCCGCAGTCAGTCCGGATCCTCCGGCAGGTTCCGCCGCTACGGCCACGCGCATCGGGCTGTTCAATGCGCTGGATACGATGAAGCAGACGGGAGTGAAAGGGTTTTTTGCGGGCAGCACCGCGCCGGACGCCGGGGAGGCGAACGCCGCCCTGCTCCGTATGCCGGATCGCGTGGAGTGGCTGCACGACTACGCCTCCCAGCTAGCAACCCAGCCTACCGCCGCGCGGGATCTCCCCCGAGTGCTGTACTATCCGCAGGAGGCGCCGGGGCCCGCCCATGTGGGTCCGATTCCGGGGGCGCCCAATGTCCTCTGGCTCAGCTCGAACACCGCAGGCGAAAGCCTGGATCTCTGGCCTTCTTTCAGTGGATATATCCTGAAGGCGGACGACGCCCGTCAGATCACGGTGATCGTCTCGCTCAAAGGCCCGCGCGTGGTGCACTTCACCGTGCCGGAAAACCGTTTAATCTCCGCATTTACGGTTGAAGGCGTACCCATCCCCATCAAACTGATCAATAAGAGCGAATTCACGCTCCGTCTCGACTCCACGCCGACGATCATCCATACCGGGGCGCAACGCCTCATTCTGCGGGAAGCAGCCGAGGATGCGCTCGCTCAACTCGAATCGCTTATGGCGGTCGCCTCCCATTCGAAATCGACTGAAGTTCAGAACGTAAAGGCCAGCCTGTACCATGCACAGGACGACTATATGCGTGGAAACTTCGACCCCGCGTATATCTTCGCACGCGATGGGCTCAACCAGTTGATGGATATCGAGAAGCCCTACATCTGGATCGAGGGGGAGGCGGTCAACCCCAAAGTGCAGACTTTCGATGAGGTCGCCACTCACCCCGAAGCCAGTGGGGAGCGTTATCTCCGCCTCTCCAATCCCAACCCACCGACAAAGTACGGTTATGGCGCGCGCTGGGAGTTCGATGTGGTAGACGATGCCAGGTACAATATCTGGATGGCGTGCAGCGTGCCGGGGCCGTCGATCTCTCCGATTCGCTGGGCGATCGATGCCGCTCCCAATCTGGATCCGGCAGACTTGAAACCGCACGGGCCTCTCTATGCCGGGGATCAGTTCGGCTGGATCTTGCTGGGCGCAGCCAACTTGAAACACGGCAAACGCGTCCTCGAAATCGAAGTGATCGATCATGCGGTCTCGCCCCCGATCTACAACTTCGCGGTAGACGCCTTTATGCTGACAAAGAAAGAGTTCCTGCCGAACACTACACTCAGGCCGATCCCGGTGGACAATGCCACCATGCAAGCCATGCCCAAACTCAAGAAACACGCGATTATCAAATAGATTCGCCCAAGAGATAGGGTGGGTACCAAATGGAACGGGAGTGATGCGCTAGTGGGTCCTCGTCACCTAGACTCAGACGATCATTCCGACCGTTCGCTCCGATTCCTGAGGGTTCTGCCTACTTCTGCTCAAATGGGAGTTTGCGCTGCAACAAGTGGGATCGACCCCACATAAATATTTCCACGGGCCTATTGACAGAAGCTTTCCGACCTGTTATACTCCCCCCATACAAATCAAGAACGAGTTGCCTGACGACTATTACCGTCGCAGGCCGACTCGAAACGTTGCTGTAAGACCATCCGGCCACCGGATGCTCATTGCACTTTCCTGTTTGCTCACGGTGCTACGTCTTCCGCCTTGAACTGTTTTATTGGATCGAGGAGAGACTGTAGATGTTTTGCGCACTACCACGCTTTACCCTGACCTTGTCTCGCGCTCCGCTGCGACAAGGCTCACGCTTTCTTTTGGGACGGTTCCCACTCTTTCTGGGCCTCGTTTTCGGCCTGGGCGGCTGTCAAGCCCGTCCTGTCGCCCGTGCCATGCCCCTTACGCCTGCCCGCTCCCTGACCGGATCTTCGGCTGCTATCGAGCATTTGCAGTCCTCTCCGCTCTATTAGCAAGCGCGAAAGGATTGCGCCAAGCACGACTACCTCCACGCCGCTCAGGTATTGGAGAGATTGTCGAAAACTCCTGGCCTCGCTCCCGAAGCGGTCACTTTCGTGCAGCAGCAACGTGACCTCTGCCTCAAAGATGCCGGAGTGACAACGCCTGCCACCCCTTCGGTCGCCGCCCGCCCCGCCCGCCTGCCATCTCTCACTGCCTCCGATGCCGACTGCGGCCCTCGAGCGCTCCTGCTCGTCTGCCAACAACTCGGTATCAATACCAACCTGGAAACACTCCGCAAAACCGCAGGCACCAATTCCCAGGGCACCACATTGGCGGGG
>JAYUMV010000005.1:0-15926 GCA_043762265.1 Chthonomonadaceae bacterium
CCTGCTGCTGTTGCACGGCACGGGCGGCAATGAGGACGACCTGATTCCGCTGGGGCAGCGGTTGCTGCCTGAGGCGAACCAGCTCAGACCGCGCGGCAAGGTGTTGGAGCAGGGCATGCCGCGCTTCTTCCGGCGACTGGCGGAAGGCGTGTTTGATCAGGCCGACTTGCAGCTCCGCACAGCAGAGTTGGCGCAGTTCCTGGCAGAGGCGGCGGACCAGTACGGTTTCGACGCGCAGAAGGTGATCGCCGTCGGCTACTCGAACGGTGCGAATATCGCGGCTAGCCTGCTGCTCCGACAGCCGCAGAGTCTGGCGGCAGCGGCGCTGTTTCATCCGATGGTACCGTTCGTTCCGGAGACATTGCCGGATCTGACCGGTACCGAAATTTTTATTGGCGCAGGGCGGAACGACCCTATCGTGCCCGTCGTTAATACCGAGGAGTTGGCCGCACTCTTTACGCAAGCGGGCGCAGAAGTGGTCGCGCACTGGCATCGGGGCGGTCACTCACTCACACAGGACGAGGTGCAGGCAGCGCAAGCCTGGCTGCTGCAACAGAGGAGGTTGGCATGAGCCGTGTACGTTCCATCGGAATCGTCATGGAGCCGAAAGAGGCCGCAGAGGCCGAAGGCGTGTTGATCCGCCGCACGATCGGCAGCGAGCAGTTGGTGCTGCTCGACCCGCTCCTCTTGCTGGATCACCTCACGGTCCCCCCGAGCAGCGACGCAGCGCAGGGTATCGGCTTCCCGCGCCATCCACACCGGGGCATCGAGACCCTGACGTATGTGCTGGCAGGCCATGTGCATCACAAAGACTCTCGCGGCAACGACAGCGGCGTGGGCGCCCTCGGCGCCCAATGGATGACGGCTGGCCGGGGTATCTTCCACGAAGAGTATCTTGAACCCGGTGAATCGGGCTGTGAGGCCCTGCAGATCTGGTTCAATCTGCCCGCCGCCGATAAGATGAAACCGGCCACCTACCATCCCGCTCAGGCCGACGACATTCCGGAAGTGGCACTTGAGGGCGGCGCAACCGTGCGGGTAGCGGCAGGCGTTTTTGCAGGCAAAACCGGCCCGCTGCAGGGAATCGCCGTTGCGCCGACCTATCTGGACGTCCATCTGCCTGCCGGAGCGACCGTCACGCTGCCCGCACAACAGGGCGATACCGCGCTGGCCTATCTCTATCGCGGGCAGGCAGTTTTCGGGGTGGGAGACGCAGCCAAACCGGTGGCGGCGGCCCGACTAATCGTCTTTTGCGATGGGGACGAAGTTCAGGTCACGGCATCCGCCGAGGAGGCCGCCCGGTTTATCTTCGTCGCGGCACGCCCCTTGCGCGAGCCAGTGCTACAGTACCGCTCTCTCGTCATGAACACGGTCGAAGAGATGAAACAGGCGCTCGACGACCTCCAGAACGGCACGTTCGACGCGTAGGAGGAATTTCTTACCTCGCGCAGAGTGCTCTGCCTTGTCTGCCTCCCTTTCCGTAAGACGGGAGGCAGGGAAAAAGTAAGGCCGCCTCGAACAATTCTCAGGAGAAAACCAGACGAGGGGACGGAGATGAACAGAGAAGAGGCGTGGGAGATCGTTTGCACGTATGTCCAGTCGGAATCGCTGCGCAAGCACATGCTGGCCGTGGAGGCCTGCATGCGCGAATATGCACGCTTCTATCAGGCCGATGAGGAGGAGTGGGCCGTGATCGGCCTCCTTCACGACTTCGACTATGAGATTCACCCTACGCTGGACAAACATCCTATTGAAGGCAGCTATATTCTGCGGGAACGTGGCGTGCCCGAGGACAGCATCGAGACCATCCTCTCCCATGCGGACTATCTCCTCGATCAGTACCCGCGCAAGACCCTGCGGGACAGGGTGCTTGCCGCCGTGGATGAGTTGAGCGGCCTCTGTACTGCGGTCGCTCTCGGGTGAATGGGAGATTCAAGTGACTACTCCCCACGCGTAAACGCGGGGGCTTCTATCGGTCTGTGCCGAACGGTGTGTAATCTCACACCAATTTTGTCCTGAAGGATGGAGGAGTTCTTGTCCCGATGGGCTTCAACCCCGCAGTTCGGACACTGGTGCCTCCGCTGGGAGAGTTTCTTTCGCTCTCCTTTCGGAGGACGAAAACCGCAGTGGGAGCAGTCTTGGCTCGTATAGGCCGGATTCATCTCGATGAACTCACGCCCAGCGTTTTCAGCTTTCGACTTGAGGATCATACGAAAGGAATACCAAATCCTTCACTTCCGCGTGAAGGATTTGGAGTGCCCGTAGGGCTTCCTCTCTCCGCGTAAAGAATGCTCTTGTTCAACCCTGCCTTGGCAGCATGACCGTTTGGCAGGTATTTGCCGGTCTCTACATCTAACTTCGGAGTTGGAGACTTCGACATGTTCTTGATGTTGAGGTCTTCGACGGTGATGAGACCGTACCGATTCGCGATCATCGTGGCCTCTTGATGATGGAAGTTGTTGCGTCGGTTACAAACGCGACATCTACATTGATTTGGGAGCCGAACGTCTGCTGGCTGCCGAGAAAGATTCGCAGAAAATCGCCATCGAGATCAAGAGTTTCATCGCCAACTCCGCGCTCGCTGCCCTGGAAGAGTATGCAGCCATTCCGTATGCCAACGGTGATTACGAACGTGAACTTCTCCTGGACCGCGTCAACGACCGCTATCTCTTGCTGACTCTGGGATGGGAGGGGATCCGCCGAGTCTACTATCCTGTCATTAACATCGACATCCGTGAAGGCAAACTTTGGATTCAACACGATGCGACAGAAGACGGTGTCGCCACGGATCTGGTCGCCGCTGGAGTGCCTAAAGAGCGAATCGTCCTGGCGTTCTATCCCGTGGAAGCACGCCGCCACAGCGAATTTGCCGTAGCCTGATCCAGCCGCCTAAGCTACTCACGGCAGAGCATCGGCTGCCCACCTCCACGCCCTTGCCAACGCCTCCTGAACGTTCAGGGTCTGGCCCTTCTTCCTTCCTGGAAAGCGCCCTGCCCGCCTGGACTTTCGCGTCTGAGCGGGCAGGACGAGGGTAACATGGGTATCGGGAGCGTTGGCGTTAAACCTCGACCAGAGGCTGCTTCCCGCGCTGCCATTGGTAGATCACGAGTTGCCCCAAGTGGTAGTATTCGTGGCGTACGATCCACCGCAGCAGCTCTTCCGGCTCGATCATGGGCTCATGAAAGTATCCCTGCCACTCCTCCGGCAAAAGCACAGGCGTCTCCAACTGCGCTTCCGTACAGGTATCCAGCAACGCCAGGGTCTCCGCTCGAATGGCTTTGAGACCCAAGAGCAGAACCTCAGGCTCGTCTGTTTCCAGGGTCTGCCAGACCACTCCCCAATCCAACATTCCCTGATCGATCACCATTTGGCACGTCAGTCTCTCCATCGTACCGATCTCTTGCAGGATCTGCTTGAACGACTTCATGCTCAGGTCCGGTTGGGGAACCCAGTTCAGTTCGTCCGGGGTAAGCCCCTGCACGACCTCAAGCAGTTGCGTGCGGATCTCTTCCAGATCCTTGCGAAGGCGTTGGGCATGCGGGCGCCCGGCGTTTACGATGGTCATAGAGTTCCTCCGAAGAGCCGCTGGCAAGAGGCGCAGCGTGCGGCCAGATTAGTTACTCCTCTTAGTTCTGCGGATTTCCAGGAGACTCCTGCCTCCTGGAAGCGCGAATGCAAAAAAAGTACACCTTTTTTTGTCGGGTCTCTCTGTCCGACCCCTCCTCTCGACAAAACGGTATAATAGACCTGTTAATTCACCCTTGACAGAACGGTATTGGAAATCTCAGGGTAAAACTGTCTGCTGAAACTGGAACTCTTTGGACTGTTCCAATGTCAGATAGGACGGCAGATATCCAAGAAAGAACCATCGGCTTCCCATCGAGGACTCTAGGGACGATTCGATCCGGAGGAAGCCCAGAAAAACAAGAGGTATAGGCGACATGCCGAAATTGAATCAGATCCTCGCCATCGAAAAAGGGATCAAGACCGACACGTTTCAAAAACTGACGGAGGCGCATCATCAGTTGCAGAAGAGTGCGCTCCTCACCGGTATCTCCAAGACCTACCAGCCTCGTGATGAGGAGGGAGAGCCCCTGCCACCCGAGTTTACCCGCGTCCAGGTCAGCGCCGAGACGGTCATCAAGGAGACGCGAGAGATCCTCGTGCGCCTCTTCGATGTTACGGCGACCAAGGACTGGGCGAACTGCCAGGCGAAGGCGGATGTCGTGGTGGACGGGCAGAAACTGCTGGAGGGCGTTCCTGCAACCTATCTACTCTTTCTGGAGAAGCAGTTGACGGACATCCACACGTTTATCCGCAAACTTCCCGTACTCGACAGCAGCGAAAGCTGGACGCTCGATAGCGCGGACAGCATCTGGAAAACCTCCCCCGTGGAGACCATCCGGACGAAGAAGGTGCCGCGCAACCATGTGAAGGCGGAGGCGACGGAGAAGCATCCGGCGCAGGTGGAAGTCTACATGGAGGATGTTCCGGTGGGACGCTGGAGAACCGTGAAAATGAGCGGGGCACTGCCCGCGAGTCGTACGACAGAACTTCTCAATCGTGTCGAGAAGCTTGCGGCCGCCGTCAAGTTCGCGCGTGAAGAAGCAAACAGCACCGAGACGACGAACATGGCGATCAGCGAGAAACTTTTCAACTACCTGTTCGCGTAGTCTACCATTGTGAGTACAAACTGAGACTGAGAACTCAACTTCACGGTCGAGAAGGCCCTGGTGCAGGTTCGAATCCTGCCCCTGACGTATTTTCTGTCAGGGTAGTCCAAATTGGCAGAGACACCTTCGGACCAACCCAAACTGAGACTATTACTCCCAGACTCAAATCGCTCTGTGGCACGTCGAATCTCCCGCCGGAGGTCGTAACCCCCGTTGAAATGCCAGTGAAAATCCGGTTCTCCGCTCCAACTCTGTGCGCCTGATCTGCGGAGATAGTCTAATAACAAGACACAACGGTCTCAAATTGAGCCGTCCGGCTTAAACGTCGTCGATGTGCAGGCAGCGAACGCGCCTTCCCACAGGGAAGTGACGCTTCAACCATACGGGTCGGGGGAAGGGTATCCCCCGGCCCAATTTCTTGTGCTCCCCTCCAAAGGGAGCCAGACGTAGAACACCGCACCTTCTCCTCAGTTGGGTGAGAATCACGATTCTGGTTAGAATCACCATTCGCTCCCGCGCTGGACGGGCAGGTAGAGAGAGGACACGATTTGTGAGTGATTGGAAAATGCTGAAAGATACGCTTGGCCTGACGTTAGAGCCTCTGAATGGCTGGCCGGGAACCCTCACTCCGGCTTCCCTGCGCGAACGCGCGCCCTTCGCTGCCGCCTTGAACGATACGCTGATGATGTTGAAGAGCGAGCTGGTCCATCTCGGAGCGAGGAATATCGTTCTCATGATGGCGATGCGCAAGGGCGACCTTCGCCCGGACGGCTTTCCTCGAACGAACGCCTCCGGGGAACATCCTGGAGTCATTCTATCCTTTGACGTGAAAGGGGGGCCGCGTCAAAAGCATTTTGACCGCTTCACCCAATGGGAACACAATCTGCGCGCCCTCACGATGAATCTGAATCATCTTCGAAGCGCCAACCTGTACGGAGCCGAAAGCGACGGCGAGAAACAGTACGCCGGTTGGCACGCGACACCTGCGCAGAATCAGGCACACCAGCCTCCTCCTCATGCGTCTCGTGGCCGTACGCCAAAGCGCTTCGACGACGACAACACGGCAGCCAGGTATCTGGCTGGCTATGTCAGCAATGTCGCCATCGGAGTTCTGACACACGGTCTGCTGAACGATCCCGAACTGTTCAAGAGGACGCTGCGAGAAATTCAAACCTTCGTGCATCCGGATCGCTGCCAGGGAGCTGCCGAAAAAGCTCTGGCCCACGAACGCTTCGTACTGGTCTCGATGGCCGGGGAGCGCCTCAAGAAGCGGCATGACTTGTAATCGCAACGCATGAGAGCGGACACTACGAAGTAGGGGAGGGACAGCAGCGATGGACGGCCCCAATCTCCTTTTAAGAGCGAGTTCGTTCGGAGAGGAAAGTGAGACTCCGGTAGTGAATAGAGTTGCTATAGGGATGATGTTGTAAAACGATGAGGGGGCCAAAATGATTTCCCGACAATGCGGGATCGCCTATTGGGTCCTCTGTCATCCGGTTCTCACAGCGCTTTTTCTGTATGGATATGCATATGACCGCCAGTAAATGCACCTCGAAATTTTTCCGTAACGCCGGTGTGGCGCTGCTAACGTTCTCCCTGTTGGGAATGGGGCTGACGGTAGCGGTGCGGCAAAGCCATGTTCGGCATCAGATGCAGACCGACTCGGAGGTGGCGACCGTCTGGCTGCTTCAGGTGACGCATGGTCCGAACCATACCCTGACGCGCGGTTCGGTCGTACAGCGCTGGGCCAATGAACACGGCGTCCATGCTCTCGGCGATTACCAGGTGTTGAACGGCAGTTTCAACGGCGAGCCGAACGGGCTCGAGTTCTGGTTCGACTACGACAGCCACACGTCCCTCAAAGACTTGGAGTGCCATCGAGTCGGCCCGACCGCATTTACCGACGACCTCGGGCAGATCTACCACGGCTTCCTCGACTTTCAGGGCAAGACCGTAGGCGTCTATCTGCCCGGTTACGATCACTCCGCACGTCGAATCACCTGTACCCTTCGCTGGATGCCGCGCCGCCCGGCCGCTCCCTTCCCCGTATCGCGCACGATGACTTTTACGGTTCCACTTCCCGCCGTCCGGCGGACACTTCCCCCCGCTTCGACGCTGCCCTCCGGCCCCGTGACGGTCACCAAAGGCGGGATAACAGTCAAGCTCAGCGATGTTCGCCTCAGCCCGCCGCGCTTCCGCACCCTCTACGCAGGCCAGCGGGATCTGAACTTTCAACTTCAGATCCAGGGCGGTGAGATCGCAGACACCAATGTCGAACAGCCGATCACCAACCTTCCCGGCGCCTCCACGACATACTATGCCAACGCCATGATCTTGCAACGCCAGATTCGCGCTTCCGCAGGACAGAGCTATACCTACCGCATCCAGCCGGGAGGAAACATTCTCCGGTTGGGAAATGGGGTTTCGGCGTCCGAGAGTTTCTCGATCACCGACCCCTACGGCGTCGCACTGCTGCCGGAATCGTTCTCCGTGATGACTCCGACAGCCAAACCGCTCCCTGGCGGCAAGAGGTCGCCTTTCTGGGTCGCCCCCCTCAATGGAGCTGGTAAAGGCACAGACGCCGTCCTATTTCATTTTCACGTCCAGCCCCCGGCCCGCTCTCCGAAATCGATGCCTCCGGAATCCGTCTCGTTCGATATTCCTATCCAGATCTCGCCCGTTCCCGCTCCCTGAATCCGCCTTTTCCCTGAGCTTCCTCGGTTGACTTTGGAAGGCGAAAACTTCTATACTCTTTCTTTCCTGCCCGTCGGTGGCGTGTCCTGATTCGCGCATTCCCCGATCCTTTTCGTACATCCTTCCGCGTTGCAGCGTCGCAACCCCAACGGCACTACCCAATGAAAGAGAGGCCTCCCGTGCGCTGGACTTTTCCACTCTGTTTAGGGCTGGGGTTAGGGGCGCTGCCCGCTCTGGCGCAAGCGCCCACCCCCGACACCTTCGCGCTCGTCGGTGTTCGTGTGGAAGTCGGAGACGGTCGCGTCATCGACAAAACCACCATTCTGCTGCGCCATGGCATCATTGCGGCGATCGGCCCGGACATCAAAGTCCCAGCGGACGCCGAAATTATCAAAGGCGATGGCCTGACCGTCTATCCCGGATTTATCGATGGGCAGATGACCACCGGATTTACCCTGCCTGCTGCAACACCCGATCAGGACAAGGCTCCCGACACGGGCTCCAGCGCTCCCGCTTCCATGCGCCTTGCCAATCGCAAGGGCATTCGCCCAGAGATTCGGGCTGTGGACTATCTGACCCTGACCGACGCTACGCTCTCCCCGATCCGACAGGCCGGTTTCACCACTGCGCTGATCGCGCCTTCCGGCGGCAGCATCAGCGGCATGAGCGCCCTCGTCAATCTGAGCGGTGCGCCAGCGCGCGAAGCGGTCGTTCGCCCTATGGTGACGATGGGCTTTGGCTTCGGCGGCGCGCGCCCGTTCAACTTCGATCCAGCGCAACTGCAACAGCTTCAACAGCAGCAACAGCGTGCGACTGGAACCGGCTATCCGGGCAATATCCTTGGCTATATCGCCCTGTTGCGCCAGACCCTCTATGACGCTCAATACTATCGTACTGTGGACACGGCTTTCGCGAAAGGGGCCAGCATGCGCCCCCCCACCGACGATAGCCTGATGGCGCTTCAGCCAGTCATGGCGGGCGCTATTCCGGCTGTCTTCGAGGCCGACAGCGAAAACCAGATCTACCGCGCCATGCACATCGCCGACGAGTTCGGGCTGAAACTGATCGTCGATGGCGGAGGAGAAGCCTGGAAACTGGCCCCGGCGCTGGCCAAGAAACAGATCCCGGTCCTGCTCAGCCTGAACTACGGCGATGAGCCCGGTGTTACCCGCGCTCCCAACGCAGGCGGCGGTGGCCGTTTCGGCGGAGCCGGACGACCGGGCGGAGGTGTAGGAGGGGGTGGCGTTGCCGTTGTCGGACGCCGTCCGCGAGGTGCAGGCGGAACAGGCGCGCCCGATAGTCCGGGCGGCGCAGGCGTGGGCGCAGACGGGCCGATCAACGCCCCAGCCGATCCTCTGGGGACGCCAAGCGGCGCTCCCGGACAGGCTCCTGGCGGAGTTCCCGGCGGAGTTCCCGGAGGAGTCCCAGGCGGCAGTGGGGGCGAAGGCGGCGCTGCTGCCCCGCCGAATGAAGACAATGCTCCCAAATCCGTCACGGCGGAGCAGCATAAGAAGTGGGAAGAGAAGATCGCCAATGCCGCCAAGCTCCAGAGTGCAGGCGTGCCGTTCGTCTTCTCCCTGCATGCCGCACGCACTCCTGCCGAGTTCATGGACAATTTACGCAAGGCCATCAAGGCCGGGCTCACCCGTGCCAACGCCCTAAAAGGGCTGACCATCAACGCCGCCAAACTCTACGGGGTGGACCGACAGATGGGGACCGTCGAGACCGGCAAGATCGCCGACCTCGTCGTGATGAACGGTGACTTCGCCGAATCCGCCACACGCGTCCGCTATCTGTTTATCGACAAGAGCAAATTCGATCTGGCGAACGATCGTCCGACCACCCGAACCGCGATTCCCGTGCCCGCACTCGAAGAGGATGATAACGACTAAATGAAAACTTCCTTTGTAAGATTGAGTTTCGCCATGCTCCTGATGACAGGCGCCATGGCGCTGGCACAAGAAAAAGCCGTGGAGAAGCCCGCCCAGGTCGCCCCGGTGAAACCGGGCGGCGCGCAGGCGGCTCCGGCTGCGCCCAAGCCGGAGTATCCGGTCGAGTTGGAGGCGGATCGTAAGCCGGCCCTGCACACGGGCGGCAACGTCTTTATTAAGAACGGCACCGTTATTACCGTCACCAAAGGCACCCTGCCGAATACGGATGTGCTGGTCCAGAACGGCAAGATCGTTGCCATCGGCAAAGGGCTGACGCCGCCTGCCGGAATCGCGAGCATCGATGCGACCGGCAAGTTCGTTTCGCCCGGTATCATCGACGCCCACTCCCATATCGCGGAGGACGGCACCAACGAAGGCACCGACGCGATCACCGCCGAAGTGCGAATCCACGATGTCATCGACCCGCAGTCGATCTCCGTCTATCGCGGCCTCTCCAGCGGCGTCACGACCTCTCTTCTGCTGCACGGCAGCGCCAACCCGATCGGTGGGCAGAGCGTCGTGGTCAAGATGAAATGGAACACCACGGTAGACGATATGATCGTGCCGGACGCCCCACGCATGATCAAGTTCGCGCTCGGCGAGAACGTCAAGCAGAGCGGCGGACGAGGCGGTTCGCGCTTCCCCACCACCCGTATGGGCGTCGAGGCGGTCTATCGCCGCGCCTTCGCAGAGGCGAAAAACTACATGGCGGAGTGGCAGACTTACGAGACGGCCAGGCAGAGCGACCCGAACGCGGTGCCGCCGCGCAAGGATCTGCGCCTGGAGACCATCGCAGGCATCCTCAAACGGGAGATCTGGGTGCAGTGCCACTGCTACCGCGCCGACGAGATGCTGATGATGGTGCGTCTTAGCCAGGAGTACGGCTTCAAGATCGGTGCCCTTCAGCACGCCCTGGAAGCCTACAAGATTGCGCCGGAACTGGTGGCGGGCAAAATTCCGATCTCTACCTTCGCCGATGCCTGGTCCTACAAGATCGAGGCGCAGGACGCGATCCCCTACAATGCCGCCTTCTGCGAGCGGGCCGGAATCATCACGTCGGTCAACTCCGACAACTCGGAGGGCACCTATCACCTGAACCTGGAAGCGGCGAAGGCGATGAAGTTCGGCAATCTGAGCGAAGAAGAGACCTGGAAACTGGTCACGATCAATCCCGCCATCCAACTCGGCGTCGATAAGCGCACCGGCAGCCTGGAGACGGGCAAAGATGGCGACATCGTCGTCTGGGACGGCTATCCGCTCAGCGTCTACTCCAAATGCGCCACCACCCTGGTCGAGGGCGAGGTCTTTTTCCAGCGACGCGACGCCTACGGCGTGGACAAGACTGCGGTCGCCAGCCAGGGTGTCACGCCCTCGGCGACCGAGCCGTACGCTCTTCCCGTGCCGCCCGAAACCCACACCTACGCGATCGTCGGCGGGACCATCCACCCGGTCTCTGGGGCGGACATCCCCGGCGGAACCCTGATCGTCGAAGACGGCCATATCAAGGCGGTAGGCAAAAACATTCCGGTGCCCAAGGGCGCATTCGTGGTGCATGCGCAGGGTCTGCAAGTCTATCCGGGCATGATCGACAGTGGCTCCGAACTGGGCCTGAGCGAAATCGAACAGCTCAATGCCACCCTCGACAACAGTGAAATCGGCGCCTTTCAGCCCGATCTTAAGGCGGTCACAGCGGTGCTTGCCGACAGCGAGCATATCCCGACCGCGCGCTGCGACGGACTTACGGCGGCGATGGCGCATCCCAGCAGCAGTGGTGGCCGGTTTGGCGGCGGTGGCAGTGTCGTCCTCGGCCAGGGCGGCGTCGTGAATCTGTCGGGCTGGACCCCGGAACTGATGCAGGTGAAAAACCCCGGCGCTCTCTATCTCAACTTCCCGGACGCCGCGCGCGGCGGACGACGCGGAGGCGGTGGTCGCGCCGGTGCAGCGCCAGATCCATCCGTGCAGACGGAGGCGGTCAAGCGCCTTCAGGACTACTTCGATCAGGCGAAGCGCTACATGACCGCTAAAGGTACGGGCGGAATCACGCAGGCGATCGATCCGCAGATGGAAGCCATGATGCCCTACCTCACGGGCAAACTGCCGGTAGTCTTCAATGTGGCCACCGCGACCGGTATCAAGAGCGCCCTCGCGTTCGCGGAGAAGAACGGCCTGAAGCCGATCATCGCCGGGGCGGCGGAGGCAGGACGGGTCGCGGATCTGCTGGCGCAGAAGAAGGTGCCGGTCATCTACACCCTACCGATCGACAACAGTCTGGGCGGCTACGCCACCCACAACGAGTACGATCCTTACGACACGATCTTCGCGACCCCGGCGCTGCTGCAAAAAGCGGGAGTGAGCTTCTGTTTCGCGTCCGGCAGCGCTTCCCTCGCGAAGAACCTGCCGACGCAGGCCGGAATCACCTGCGCCTTCGGCCTCTCGCGCGACGCAGCCCTCAAAGCCCTGACGACGAGCGCCGCCACCATCCTCGGCGTCAGCGATGTGATGGGCAGCCTGGAAGCCGGCAAGATCGCCAACATCATCGTCACCGACGGCGACCCGATGGAGATCACCACCCACATGCACAACCTGTTCATTGCGGGCAAACCGATCGCTCTGGAGAACAAGCACACGCACCTCTACCAGACCTACCTGCAGCGCATGCCCTCGCTGAAAACCAGCGCCAGCAGCGCCCTCCGCAAAACCGCCAGCTCTAAGTAACACAGAGCAGGAAATCCTCCGCTTCCGCGCAGAGGATTTCCTGCTCTGCATTGGCATTTTCTTTTCCTTCTTTCCTGGTAGAGGTACTTCCTGATGCAGATAACCTGGAGCCTTTTTCCGAAGTTCTTTTCCCATCTGAGCCTGCCTGCACTGGCGGAACTGGTGCGGGAAGTGGGGCTGGACACGACGAATCTGGTGGTGCGAGACGGTTTTCAGGTTACCCCGGAGTATATGGCGGAGGAGCTGCCGCTCTTTTTGCGGATCATGCGTAGAGAGGGATTGGAGGTCCGTTTCGCCACGACCGACTACTCGGCGGAGACTCTGCTGGCCAAGCCAGAGATCCTGACACAGTTGGCAGACGCCGGGATTCGGGACTTTCGGATGGGCCATTTTCCGGATCGGGGCGGCGATGTGCGGCAGGCGCTGCGGCAGGCGCGGGCAGAGTTGGAACAACTGACTCCGCTCTGTGAGCAGGCCGGGATTCGCGCCGTCACGCAACTGCACAACAACACGCTGATCGCGAGTCCGGGCATGGCCTACCATCTGCTGCAGGATCTGCCCCCGGAATGGATGGGGATCGAGCTGGATCCGGGCAACCAGAGCTACGACGGACATGAGGAATGGGACCGGTCGGCGCGTCTGCTCGGCGCCTCGGTGGTCGCGCTCGGCGTAAAGGATACCGGTGTCATTCGCGACATGGGCCGCCCGGACGGCCCGGAAAAAGGCTGGGTACGTTACTGGTCTCCCATCGACAACGGGATGGTGCCCTGGCATAAGGTCGTGCGCGCCCTGAACGGCATCGACTTCGTCGGCACCTTCGTTTTCATGCCCTTCTACGCCGCCGACGATCCAGCCGAGATGCGCCGTCGCCTGCGCGAAGAAGTGGTCTACCTGCGCAACATCGTCGCGGAAATCGCGACGTAAAATCTTTCTCTCTCTTCTCTATCCCACCCTTGAGGTCTCACCAAAATATGAAACGCTTTGCAGTCCTGACCGCTCTGTGCGCTTCCTTTCTGTGCGCTGCTGGCTATGCCGGTGCGCAGCTTCCGCCGCCCGAGCAGAAACCGCTTGCAGGTGCGCGCATGCCCGCTCTCTCCCCGAACGGTAAACGGCTCGCCTTCGTCTGGAGAGGCGATGTCTGGGTCGCAGATGCGACCGGCGGGCATGCCGTGCCTGTCACCAGTCACGAGGAACTGGACGCTTATCCGGTCTTCTCCCCGGACGGCAACTGGATCGCCTACTCCTCTCTACGCAACGGCAACTGGGACATCTACGTCGTTCCGGCGGTGGGAGGCGACTCGCGGCAGATGACCTTCTCCTCCACCGCAGAGATCGTGACCGACTGGTCGCCGGATGGCAAAACCCTGCTCTTCACCACCTCTTACGACCATCCCAACAGCACGCTCTACGCGCTCGATGTCGTCTCGTTGCGGATCAAGAAGCTGACTGAAGATATGGATACCATCGGGCGCGCCGCCTGCTCGCCGGACGGGCGCAATATCGTGTTTCAGCGCTACGGGTTCCCCTGGACACGCCCGCGCTACATGGGTTCGGCGGCCGCACAACTCTGGACGATGGACGCTGCGACCGGCAAACGGGTCGCGCTGACCTCTGATGATAAGCAGAACCTCTGGCCGCACTATCTCCCGGACAACAAAACGGTGGTTGCGGTGACTGTCGGAGAGGCGACTCCCAACGCGCAGTGGCTCAACAAGCCGCTGCCACGCCTCCAGGACAACGCCCTCCGCACCCCGAACCTCTGGTCGTTTCCCGTGCCCGGCGGCAAGCCCAAACAGCTCACCCATTTTGTCGGCGGCAGCGTGCGGTTCCTGGCCGTCGCGATTCAGTCCGGAGATATGGCGTTCGAGTACGAAAAAGACCTCTTCCTGATGCGGAAAGGGGCGACCAAACCGGAGCGAATCGTGCTCTACGCCGGTGCCGGAGACAAGCTCAACAATGTGCAGAACGAGACTCTGACGGGAGGCGCGACCGAGGCCGAGATCAGCCCGGACGGCAAGACGTTCGCGTTCGCCGCACGTGGCGACCTCTGGACCATTCCGTTGGAGAAGCCGAAAACACGCGGCGCGGACGACGCTTTCCGCCTCACCGACTACCCCGGCTCGGATCGAGACTTCACCTGGTCACCCGACAACAAGCTGCTCTACTTCATCTCCGACCGGGAGAATAACGACCGCCTCTACTCCCTCGATGTCGCGACCAGGGCGGTCAAGCCAATCTGGACGGGCGATCAGGATGCGTCGCACCCGACCCTCTCCCCCGACAAGAAGTGGCTCGGTTTCTGGGTAAGCGGACCGGTAGGGCAGAACAGTCCCGGCGGTTTCTATATTAAGCCGCTTGCCGAGGACCAGGCCAATGTCGCGCCGAAGCGTATTCTCGCGCTCCCGACCTCCGCTCAGGGCCAGCTCTCCTGGTCGCCCGACATGAAGTGGATCGCGTTCACCCGTCCGGGCATCGAAACGGGCGGACGGAATATCTGGATAACGCCTGCCGACGGCACGGGATCGCCTGTGAATGTCACCAAGCTCAATGCCAATCACAGTATGCCCTTCTGGTCGCCGGACGGCAAATTCCTCTTCTTCTCCTCCGACCGTCAGGGAGCTGGCCTCTATGTCCTTCCGCTCAAGCAGGAGGCCGCCGCTGCCGACGAGTTGGAAGTGAAATGGGAGAAGCCCAAGGGGCCGGTGACGGTGGATATCGACTTTACGGATACGCAGTATCGGATCCGGAGGATCTCCACCCAGCAGCCGCAAGGCGATCTGACGGTCACAGCGGACGGGAAGATCTTCTTCGTCTCGGAAGGCGACGCCTGGACGGCGAGCTACGACGGGAAAGAGGTGCGGCGGCTCGCAACCGGCGGCGGGGTCTCGAATCTAAACGTCTCCTCGGACGGCAACAAGCTCTACCTGCTGAAATCCGGCGGCCTTTACACCTACACGATGAACAACAACGCGCTCGCGCAGACCACCTTCAGCGCGCGCTGGGATCGCGATGTGCGGGCGGAGCGGAAAGCGGCCTTTATCGAGTTCTGGCGCGGCTACAACCGCCGGTTCTACGATCCGAATTTCCACGGGCGCGACTGGGCCGCGATTCGCGCCCGGTACGAGCCGCTGCTCGATGGAGTCGGAACCAAGGACGAGTTCGCTGTGCTTCTGAACATGATGATCGGAGAGTTGGAGGCAAGCCACTCGGAGGTCGGTCCCGGCCCGAAAACGTTCGCCGGGCCGACCACCTACAACCTCGGCGTCTACTTCGACTACACCTACGAAGGCCCTGGCATCCGCGTGCGGGATGTGCCGAAGCGCGCGCCTGGCTCCTATGAGGCCACACGGATCAAGCCGGGCGAGTACATCGTCGCGGTGGACGGCAAGGATGTCACGCTGGATGAGAACCTGTTCACGGTCCTGAACGACAAGGGCGATCGGGACTTCGTGCTGCTCGTCAACAGCAAGCCGGGACGGGAGGGGGCGCGCACGGTGAAGTACAAAGCGCTCACACAGGCGGAGTGGAGCGATATTCACTATCGTAACCGGATCGAACTCGCGCAGAAAACAGTGGAGAAAGAGAGTAATGGACAGCTCGCCTACGTGCATATCGCCGGGATGGGCGGCACCAACCAGGATCTGTTCGAGAAGGAGTTTTACGAATACGCGGAGGGCAAAGCTGGGGTGATCATCGACGTCCGTAACAACGGCGGCGGCAACATCTCGGATACGCTCATCAACTGGCTCGGCGCGAAGCCCTACGGCACCTATTTCCCACGCGACGGCTATCCCGGTCCCGCGCCCCGACGCGGCTGGAAGAAGCCGATCATTGTGCTTATGAACGATCACTCCTACTCAAACGCCGAGATGTTCCCGGACGGAATGCGCGCCGCCGGTCTGGCCAAACTGGT
>JAYUMV010000006.1:0-11333 GCA_043762265.1 Chthonomonadaceae bacterium
ACATGTTCCAGTTCGGCGGCGGCGCGGGCGATGCCATTGCGTGCGCCGACGCAGAGTGTGTGAAACTCCTCCGGGGTCATTCCGTCGCGCAGGGCGTGCTGTACGGCGGCGCGTTTCCCATGCACATCCTCCACCACCCCGTAGGCTCCTACGAACTTCTGAAGGATCGGATAGTTGCTGCGGGCGTTGCTGCGTACCGCCATCAGGAAGGGCTCCAGATCGTCGTCGGTTCTGTGAGTCTGCAATCGTTCAATCAGCTCTTCGGTGTAGACTTCCCAGAGTTCGGCGTTCGCGCTCTCCGGGGGATGGGGTCGCGTGAATCCTGAGCCGATAAAGGGGCTGAGCGAGAGGCCGGAGCGTTTTGCTCTCGCAAATCCGCGCCGTGCGAGCCGATCCAGAGCGGCGATGGCGGCCTCCGCTCCCTGTGTCTCTAGCACCTCTTGTGCCAGGGCAAGCAGACCGACACGGTTCAGGGGAGTGTCCGACAGCGGCGAGGACGTTCCCGTCAGTTGACGGATCTCCTCGCGCCCTTCTGCCGTTCGGGCGAGCAGCGTCAGACCGGCGCGGGCCGAAAGCAGAGGCAGAAAGTTCCCCAGCAGCACTGGGTCACGGCGCAGATGCCCTACCAGAGAGAGCTTTTCGCCCGCCTCCTGCTGCGCCTCCTCCGTAAGCGGCAGAAAGATCGACAGGATGTCGCCGTCGAAATCCGCGTTCATGGAGTGGTTGGCCAACGGATGCAGGCGAATGACCTGCCCCGCACACCGCACCGGATGAAACGCGATAAACCCGGTCGGCTCGACGACAGGCGGACGCTGTACCAGCGCCCAGGAGTGTGCCATCAACGTGTCGAGTTGCTGCGCGGTCGCCTCGGTTCGAGGGACAGGAAGCTCTGTTCCCAGCTCTCGCGCCAGCAGAGGGCCAAACAGCGTCCACGCCATCTCCTCCGGAATCCCGACCTCATCGTGCCGCAGATCGCCGGGGGCCGCGACTGCCCGCCCGTTGAACATCGGCCGCGCCTGGAGGCGGAGCTGCGAGGCAGGCACCAGGGCATTGAAATAGCGCTGCACGGCGGCCTCAAGCTCCTCGACCGCGCGGATATGCAATGTCTCCGGCGCTCCGGTCTTCCGCAGGCGGGCGAGGCGCGCAGTGGCCTCCGCCAGAGCGCGGAATTCCGACAGCGCTGCGGTGGACGTGACGCCGACCTCGGTCAGCATCCGCTCTGGAAGCCAGGGATGCGGAATCGGCTGCGCCAGGGTCAGGATCTCTCCGACAGGGGTTGCAAACGCGAAGGCCAATCCCTCCGGCCCTATTTCGGCCCGTATTCCGGCAGCGGCAAGGCGGCCTATCAGTTCTGCGCAACGCGGCGAGGGCACCGGGAAAGTGAGCGGGGTCCCGCTCCGAACCCGCTCTGCCAGCGTCGCGGCATCGGGGGCTTCGGAGGCGCACAGATGAAAATGCTCGCGTAGATTGGTGATTGCCCCGGTGTTGCGCAAGGCATAGTACTCCAGTTCCCCCTGTCGCTGACAGCCTTCCGGCAGCGTCGAGGCGAAGTAGCCCTGAGCGGCAGTATGGATCAGACGCCCCCAGTAGACCACCCCGACCGTCGCCCGCCGCTCCAGCAATGCTCCCTCTTTGCCCTCCGTCAGTTGCTCCATACCATCTTCCGGCAGCCCTGCCTGCCTCAGCCGCGCCTTCAACTCCGCCTCGGTGGGGGCGGCAAAAGGCGGCACAATCGCAGGCACGCCTTCTTTCTGCGCAATGCGGCCCATCACCGCCTCACGCACCTGTCCGAAATTCAGCCGTGAGTAGAGGCCCATACAGTCGTAGACCAGATCGACGCAGCTTCCATCCGACAGATGCGGCATCTCGGCGTCGGGTAAGATGCGACTGACGATCCCCTTCGCCCCATGCCTATTCCCCAACTTGTCGCCGATCTGCACGGGCTTGGGAGAGTTTAGCCGATGTGCGCAGGTCTCACTCAGCACGATCGCATCTTCGAAACTGTCTAATCCCCATGGCACGAACGCCGTGACCAGATTGTATCCGGACCAGTAGTTCGGATCGTCAGGCTCCTTGCCGGTCCCTACGAGCGGAGGCTGCGGGTCGGACGGCGTGATCCACTGCCGCAGCATGTTCGCACCCATCAAGGCCCGGCAAGGCTCATCATGCTCCAGAAAGGGGATTTGCGAGGCGCTGAGACCGAGCATCATCTCCGGGCGGGTATCGACGATCTCCAACCGGCTCTCCCGAATCGTCGCGCCGCGCGCCACGGCCAGAACGCGGCCGATGTTCGGGTTTTCCGGGGTCTCGACCGGACAGACGCGTCCATAGTGACCGGGCGTAAACATCCGTGCGCCCGGCGGTAACTGGATACGGCGGAGATGCGTCTTGCGGCTGAGGCGATTGGTGCAGTCGAGCGCCTGTGAGATACGCGTCAGAGTTGTGCGCATCCAGACATCGAGCGGCAGCCAGAGTCGCGCCATCGCATCGTCCCAGGGCAGGTCGTCCGGCGCTTCTCCGAGGCGTGAGGCGATGTCGTCCAGGAGTTGTTCGCCCACGCAGCGCACTTCCGCCTGATCGAGATCGTCACAGGAAGCGATCGGCAGCACGACATACGGCTTCTCGTTGCGCCAGAAAACCCCCTCCGCATCGGGTTGCGGCAACTCCTCGAAACTCAGTGCGATCTCTCGTCCGCTCGTTGCGAGCGTCAGATCGATGCGGCAGCTTGTCTCGGACGTACTTGTGATGCGATAGCCGCTTAACGGCAGTCGGGTGGCCAGTAGTTGCGGCAACTTCTCCCCCATAAAAAGATCAAACGAAGCCCTGTGCCAGGGCGCAGACATGTCCATTGGTCGGGTCCTTCCTTCCGTTTTGCTCTTCAAAACGGCGCAGAGGTCACTGCGTGTTAGGGTGCCCCATCCCGTCTTGGGAAGGGGCCGGGGGATAGGGCAATTCTCAATCCTCTTCATCCCATTCGCGGGCGAGGCGTTTGCGGATATAGTGGAGACGGGAGCGGACAGTGCCGGGCGGAACGCCCAGCGACTCGGCGACATCTTTGATCTCCATCTCGGCATCGAAGACCATGCGGAACACCTCACGCTTCTCACGCGGCAGCTCTTCGACCAGGTGCTGCAAATGCCGACGGCGTTCCCCCTGCTCCAGCGCGCGCTCCGGGCCAGCGTTGGCGCGGTCGATCATCCATTCGGGGAGGAGGGGGGAGGAAGCGCTATCGTCGTCCGTACTGTCGAGGGGCAGTTCCAGCGGGCACTCCCGGCGGCGGCGGACCGTGCGGAGATAGTTGAGAGCCGTGTTGGTGGCGATGCGGAGCAGCCAGACCCGAAAAGGGCCGTGACCGTTCCACTGGTCGCCGTGCGTCCAAACCCGTACAAAGACCTCCTGGGTGAGATCTTCCGCCGTGTTCGGATCGCGCACCATCCGCAGCAGATGTCCGCGCACGCTCTCCTGATAGCGGGCCAGAAGCGTCTCGAAGGCGTCGGCGTCCTGTACGCAGATCCTCCCGAGCAGATATTCGTCTGATAGCGGCTCTGCCGTCATGCTTCTCTCGCCTCCTACTACCAGAGACACCGCCCAAAATCCCACCGTTCAATCGGAGAAGGATTTCTTTCGCCCCATGATTTATAATAGACCATACTCGGACATGGCAAGACACCGAGAAGCGCGGAATTTCAAAGGAGAAGTGAGCGATGACCTGGAGAAAAGTCGGGGCGATGTGTCTAGCAGGATGGGGAGTGGCCGTCGGGAACCATGCGGCACAGGCGCAGGGCGCTGCGGTGACCGTGACAATCGATGCAAAGGCCAATCGGCACCCGATCAGCCCTCTGATCTATGGCGTCGCCTACGCCGACGATGCCGCGCTGAAAGACCTCAATATCCCGCTGCACCGCTACGGCGGCAACAATGCGACGCGCTACAACTGGCAGCAGAATGCCGACAACCGCGCCAACGACTGGTTTTTTCAGAGCATCGCAGACAGCAGCGCGACCCCCGGCGAACGCGGCGACACCTTTACGGCCCGCAGCAAAGCCGCCGGGGCGCAGACCATGCTCACGATCCCCATGATCGACTGGGTGGCGAAAGTCGGTCCGAACCGAAGCAGACTCACGAGTTTCTCGATCTCCAAATACGGGGCGCAGGCAGGCAGCGACTCGATGTGGTTCCCCGACTCCGGCAGCGGCGTCGCGAAAGGCACCGGGAAGCCCATCGCCGGCAACGATCCCAACGACGCCAATGTCCCCAACAACTCTGCCTTTCAGCAGGAGTGGGTGAAACATCTGGTCGCGAAATGGGGTACGGCGGCCTCGGGAGGCGTCAAATACTATCTCCTCGACAACGAGCCTGCCCTCTGGAACAGCACCCACCGCGACGTGCATCCGATCGGACTGAAACTGGACGACCTGCGCGCCAAAACCCTCGAATACGCGGCCAAGATCAAGGCGGTCGATCCGACCGCGCTCGTTGTCGGGCCGGAAGAGTGGGGATGGACCGGCTATCTCTACAGCGGCTACGACTCGCAGTGGGGCAACGATCATAAAGACTGGAGCCATCTGCCCGACCGCACCTCCCACGGCAATAAAGACGCCATGCCCTGGCTGCTCGAACAACTGCACCAGGAGAATACCCGCACCGGCAAACGCCTGCTCGACGTCTTTAGCCTGCACTACTACCCGCAGGGCGGCGAAGGCGGCAACAGCGTCGATACCGCGACCCAACTCAAGCGCAACCGCTCGACCCGTTCGCTCTGGGATGCCAACTACACCGACGAAAGCTGGATCAACAGCAAAGTCGCCCTGATTCCCCGTATGAAGAACTGGGTCGCCACCGAATATCCCGGCACAAAGATCGGCATCACCGAATACAACTGGGGTGCGGAGAGCCATATCAACGGCGCAACCGCGCAGGCCGACATTCTGGGCATCTTCGGCAGAGAAGGTCTGGATATGGCGACCCGCTGGACAACGCCCAAATCCGACACCCCGACCTATAAAGCGATGAAACTCTACCGCAACTACGACGACCGAAAATCAGGCTTCGGGGAGACCAGCGTTCAGACCACCGTTCCGAATCCGGACAGCCTCTCCGCATTCGCAGCCCTGCGCACCAACGACGGCGCACTCACCGTCATGGTCATCAACAAAACGCCGGATGCCGCCACTTCGGTCGCACTCGCACTCGCCAACTTCGCACCGAAGGGAGCCATTCAAGTCTGGCAGCTCACTGCCGCTAACACCATCGCCCGCCAGAAAGACCTGCCATTTGCTGGCAACTCCCTGCGCCTGACCGTTCCCGCGCAGAGCGTCACCCTGCTCATCCTCCCGGCGAAGTAGACAGTCGCCGGTCCGCCTCTCGCACGGATTGGCAGAAAGCCCGAATCCGCGCCGGATCTTTACGCCCCGGCGCGGCCTCGACCCCGCTCGAAACATCGACTGCGTAAGGCCGAACCTTCGCAATCACCTCCGCAACATTCTCCGGCGTCAATCCGCCCGACAGAATCAACGGCAGATCGAACCGCGCTTTTGCCTCCAACGCCAACTCCCAGTTGAACATCTCCCCTGAACCGCCCATCTTATCCTTGTGGTAGGTATCGAGATGAATCGCCTGTGGGCGCCGGTTTCGTAGCGCCTCCTCAATCAGATCGAGACTGCCCGCATCTTTGATCCGAAACGATTGCACCATGACTTTCCCAGGCACCGACGGAAAATCGGGGCTATAAAACTGCACCGTCTCCAGACTGTCCAGCAGCCCGACCGGCAGCGTCGCTGCTGTCGTACAGACCGCCGTCCGCGTCACAAAAGGCGGTACAGAGCGAAGCATCTCTTCCAGATCCTCCCGCTCCCCCACAAAGCGCGGCGTCTGCGGCACAAAGATAAAGCCGAGCGCATCCGCCCCTTGCTCCACTGCCAGCAGCGCATCCTCCCGATTGGTAACACCGCAGATTTTAATTCGTGTTCTTATTTTTTTCACGTAGTCTCCTGCAGCGGCGTTTCTTGTCCCGCAGATCGTCGTGCTCAGCTTTTTACCTGAAGCAGGCCGCAGGACTGCTCGTATCCGTCGGCGCGTTTGCCGTATTCGCTGGCGGTCACGCGGGCAAGTCCGACGACATGGTTCCACTGAAACGCCTTGCGAGTGCGTCCGAACTCCTCGACGACGGTGCGATAGTATTTTTCGGCGTGCAGAGAGCCGTCTTCACTGATCGCGTAGCGCAGCAAGAGGTCGAATACCGGGCGCACCGCGTGTCCCGATGTGCCATAGCGCTGGACGAGGGCGGCGGCGTGGGTCTGATCGTTCTCACGAATCGCGCCGTCCAGTTCGCGCAGGAGAGCCGCAGGCTCCTGCGTTTTAATTGCAACCCGATCTTCCGTCAGCGGGTAAGGCGACAGTGGTTTCCAGTCGCGCCCCATCGGTACCGCCAGATGATAACCTGCCACAATTAGTCCGGTGATCGCGTTGGTGTGATCGCTGACGTAGGCGATGTTGCGCCAGGCGTTCATGGAGTCCGAGGCGTGGACGCCAGGCGAGTCCCCATGCACGCTTCCCAGGGGCTTTCCGGGCTGCACCTGCGCCTGCGTCCGTCCTGGATCGCGCAGCACCTGCTGAGTGGCGGTCAGAGAGAGCGCTTCCCCGATCGCCGAGAGAGAGAAACCTTCGGCCAAAGCGGAGGCCACCGCATCCGCCGCCTGTTCCGCAGGAGAGTTCAGTAGGGTCGCACACATTCCGGAGATCCAGGCATCGTCTGCGTCGCGGGAACCGGGCGTCTTACCGGTCAGATGATAACGGTCGAGGAGTTTGGGCAGAACGCTGCGGATACCGGGTTCGGGGTAGCCGTGGGCCGCCCGGCTCTTCTCTACCTGTAAACAGTACCTTACCGACTGGCGCAGTGTGGTATGCGCATGTTCCTTCCCCGTCAAACCGAGCAGATCCCAGGCGCGATAGGCAAGCACCACGCGATGCACATCGGTATCGTCCTGAACCAACGCCTGCAGAGCGTTGTAGGCGTCGGAGGCGTTATGAAGCGCCATTCCGGCGAACAGACCTTCCGCCTGGTCTATCTCCTGCCGCCGCACCGCCTCCCGAAGGCTCTCACGAGCGGTGTGGGCAGGAGGCAGGGGAGCGGCGGCGACCGGATGCAGGACCTCATTACTTCGGCCACCTTTGCTCTGAATCTGCTGGGTGCTTCGATAGAGCACCTTCAGCGCCGGAAGCGCCCTGCGGTCGGCAGGCGTCTCCTTCGACATCGCGTAGGCGGGCGCTAGAGCCATAAAGGCGTGGAAACCGACATAGTCTTCGCCGCCGAATGTCCGGGCGTTGGCAAGCGCAGCGGCGGAAACCACCTCACGCAGTTCGGTCCCCTGCGCCAGACGCTCGACCACGAGGGGCAGCATTCGTTCCGCCGTATTTTCCTGCATCACCTCGACAAGCGATTCCAACCTGCCGAACTCCAGAGGCAGCGTATGGCCTTCCGCCAACGCAGTAGAGAGCCCCAGATCGGATGCCAGGCCAGCGCCCATGCTGGCCGTCAACATTCCTTTACCAACCTCTGCGAGAAAGTCACGACGCGTTCCTTGTTCCATTCGGCGCCTCCTTTGACAACTCCAGCAGGATTGTAGCGCGAAGCTTGCAATAGTGCCCCATTCTCTCCTCGTTCATCCGATTCCTTCCAAAAATACAAGGGCGCTTCCGAACCTTAGGAAACTCGTACAGTAGATAGCGCGTCAATTTGTTGCGATAGACGCCATGAAAGTCAAGAACGAAAGTTATTGGGAGAGCGATGGGAATGAACAGAAGATGGTTTTCTGTAGCCAGGTTGCTGGTGATAGCAGGCGTTGTCCTCGTATTGACGGTGGGGGCTGGGCGATCTCTTGCCCGGTATCTCCGGCAGGCGTCCCTAAACGCGGATCTGCTGGATGCGATCAAATCGAGGGATACCCGCTGGGCAGAGACGCTTCTGGAGCGTGGGGCCAATATCGAAGTGAGAAATCATGAAGACTTGGACGGCAGGAACTGGCGGGAAGACGATCTTACACCACTTGCCCTGTCCATCGAGAAAGAGGATATGCCAACGGTTCAAATGCTCCTGGCGCACCATGCGAACGTCCATGCCAGCGAAGAAGACTACAACAAGCTTTTTTCGGCGCCTGACATCATTCTCACTCATGCAGCCAAAACCGGCAATGTGAGCCTCGCCACGCTGCTATTGGAGAAGGGAGCTAAGGTGGATGTTCGAGGCGTCATGGGCGAGACGCCGCTGATGGCTGCCGTCGGATCCAAGCACCCGCCCATGGTAACGTTCCTGCTTCAGAAGGGCGCTGCTGTCAATGCCGCCGATGACAGGGGCTTTACTCCGCTCCATCTCATCTCGAGAACGCCCTGGCGCGAATCGAACGAGGTCCGGCAAAACAGAACTGCGATCCTGCGCATCCTGAGAAAAGCGGGCGCACATATGTGACAACCCACCTCCCACCTCTGCATACCGGATCGGCGCACGCACCGGCATGACCGTCACGGTGCAGGCATGGACTTCCGGGAGCGCCAGTTGGCAAGGAACTTCCAGAGGTTCACCCCTGTACGGACCGTATGAACCACCATCCAGGTCATCAAAGCCACAGCCCCCATTGCCAGCACGAAGGCGACGACAGGCACAAAGGCCGCCAGGAGGACGCCGCCAACGGCGAGCACGTCCTCTACGGTGGAAAGCGCCGCATTACCGACTCCGACATGGAAATGAGCCAGGCCGCTGCACTTCGCACGAAGTAAGGACTTGCCAGCATGAATCGTAAAGGCCGTGCTGCCGCCTGCGATCAGTCCGAAAGTCGTTGCAACCAGAGGATCCACCTTCGTCAGCATCGACGAGGCCAGCACCGTGCCCACGGTCGGTCGCACAATCGTTCCCACAGCATCCAAGAAGTGATCGATTACGATCACTTTATCTCCCACCAGTTCCAGTACCGTCGCCACGCCAAAAATGATGAGGGCATCGTTCCGGGCCAGAAAGGAAAACGTCGGGCTGAGTTCGACATAGCATGCCTTCGCCAGAAGGCCGACAATCAGCATCGGCATCCAGGCGCGTAGCCCGCAACATGCGGCCAGGCTGACTCCCATCATCAACTGCACTACCGTAATCATCATGATCCCTGCCTTGACGACTGTCTCATCCAGAGGATACCGAACACTGCTCTCCATCGTGCTTACAACAGAATGGACGCGCCTTGAACGAAGGCGGTTTCAGGGAAGTAAGACAGGAGCGCCGACTGGGTAAAGCTGGCCTGCCAATGATTACCGGGCTCCCACGGGCGGGGCAAGGCGGACCGAGTTGCGTTTGATGTCGGCGAGGCCGATCAGAACGACATAGCGCAGGCGGAACGGCGGTTCAAGATTGCTTGCACTGGGGCGGCGAGTCGCACCAGGCAGATTTTCGCCCATGCGGTCACGAGTCTCGTGATGCCGAATAGCGATCTCTTCCGGGAGAGTCTCCAGATCGATGTCGAGAGCGACCTGCATGGTCTCGCCAGACCCATAGAGTTTCAGGACGGTGCCGGTAAGATTACGGTAGTGGTTGTAGAAGAGTTGGGATTTCGTATCGGCAGCGGTCGCCGCGCGATCCACGATCTGGGCGCGGTCGCCCTCTTTCCAGCGAATCATCAGGGTATCCTCCACAGGATTTAGACGCAATAGCATACTATTACGTCTACCATTATACCCTGATTTCCACGCCTTGTCCAGAGATTGCGTCGCCCGCTAGCGCTAGGCTGGCGAGACTTGGATTTCGCCGTTTTCGATGCGGGCGATCTCCGGGTTGCGGGCGCCGGACGCTGGACCAGCGTCCTCCGGTGACCGGGCGATCTTGCCGGCGATACGGATCTGTTGCGGACGCATATTCCCCGCGAAGATCCGCGACTTTTCATTTCCCCGACTGCCCGCATGCGCCAGACCGCGCAGGGTGCCGAACACCAGAATATCGCCCTCCGCGATCACCTCTGCGCCAGCATTTACATCTCCACCCACAATCACCGTACCCGGATGATCGATCCTCTGTCCAGAGCGTACGGTATTGGGGAGGTAGAGCGCATTGCTGCCCGGTATCGCTTCCAGGGGGGCGATCGGAGCGCTCGTTCCCGGCAGCATCGAGTATACATTCAACGCCAGTCGCCGCGCCGCATCCTGCGTCAGCAGGTCCGTCGCCACCACGGCTACGGTGAGCAGGCTATAGTCGGTACGCAGATGCTCCACGAGTTCGGTCAGAGGTTCCAGCGCCACAGTCCGCAGTCCCATGTCGAGGGTAAGTTGCGCCCCGTGGGCGGACGCCTTTACCTTCGCTTCATCGAGAACGGCTTCCACCTGTGCCAGCATCTCTTCCCAACTATCTTCGCTCGGCAGAGTCAGCAGCAACTCTTTCAGCAGCCCATTCCGCCAGCTTTTCAACTCGACCATTCAGAATTCATCCTTCCAGCCGCCCGCTTACACACTTCCAGGGCGCTTGCCTACCAGCGAGCATCTTCGTCGAGAAACTCTCTGTTTCCTGCTCCCAGCCTACAGACGCATCAGCGATGCTGCGGGGATTTCAGGTCTGCCAGGATCTGAAGCACACGCTCCAGCATCTCGCCATATTCCGGCTGATCTTTGGCAATGCGCAGATAGCCTTCGAAAGCCGCAGCAGCCTCTTCCGGCTGCTTATTGGCGAGGAGCGCCTGCCCGAGATTGTAATAGCCGTAGGCAAATCCCGGTTTCACCTCCGTAGCGCGCCGATATTCGTCTATGGCATCCGTGATTTTGTTTTGCTCCAAGAGAATGTTGCCCAGATTGTTATGAACAACGACACTTTCAGGAACGAGAGACTCCGCCTGTCGCGCCTCTGTCGCCGCCTCTACCAACTTCTTCTGCTTCAACAGCACACTGCTTAAGTTGAGATGCGCAACCGCCAGCGACGGTAAGATCCGAGCCGCATTGTGATATTCGACGATCGATTCATCCAGTTTTCCGGCGCTGTAGAGCGCATCGCCGAGATTGACGTGAGTAGTGGCCTCGCCGGGATCGAGCTGCAAAGCAAGCCGATACTCCTGGATGGCTTCCTTCGGTAGCCCTTGTCGCAGCAACAGATTTCCGAGGGTCGTGTGGGTGCCGACATTGTTGCGATCCTCCTGCATCACGACATGAAACTCTGCCAACGCTGCTTCCAGTTTCCCCTGCCCCAGCAGCACGCGCGCAAGCGTATAGCGCACATTGATCGATTCCGGGCACAGACGCAGGACGCGGTAGTAGTCGCGCTTGGCCGCTTCAAACTCGCGTGCCGCCGTATGGCGGTTGCCCTCTTCGAATGT
>JAYUMV010000007.1:0-4133 GCA_043762265.1 Chthonomonadaceae bacterium
CCCGACCGAACCTCTCGCCGCCTCCGCCCCAACCGTCGCGAGCCGTATGATGACGATGCGCGATGCGGCTCCCGCCATCGAGGCGTTCTCGGAAAGTAAGGACGAACTCGCGTGCGATGAGATTCCTGCGGACCAGATGGAGATAGGGGAGATCATTCCGCCCCAGACGACCGGACAGGCCCGGAGTACTCTGACGAACTGGGTGGGCGGTGGAGCGATCCTCGGACTGGTCGCGGCGCTGGGTGGCCATAATGTGGTGGAAGTCCTGAAAGCAAGCCCTCTCGCTTCCGCCCGTGAACCTCTTTCTCCCCCCCTGGTCGTCGGCAGCAAAAGCAGCTCTCCGCAGACGGTGGCGACGCCGGAGCCGAACAGCGCGATGCTCGCGACAGCGCTGGGCATGGCGATGCTGGCGAATCTCGGCTTTCGCCGACGCAAATCGAGCAGCAAAGGTCTGTCCGATCCGAATTCCTGATAAGTCCAGCGCGGTTGAGGAGAGCGCAGCGACGGCTTCCGCTATTTTACCTGCGGAAACGCGAAGCGATTAAGGAGGACAACAGCCCTCCATACGGGTGCCTTTGCGAAAAACATACGGGCGAGTACACGCTAAAATAAGGGTATCCCACAATGTAGCAGGCAAACAAATATGAGATACTACAAGGCTAGCAGGATTGCGGTTCCGGTCTTGCCGATCGCTGCCTTCCGTTGTCTGCCCACGCATCTGTTGCGGGCGGAGGATTCATCCGAGGACCGAGCATCTTGTGCCCTTCTACCGCCCTCATCGCGATAAGATGTTTTTCCGTCCTCCTGAGAGGATTCTGCCTGATCCTGTTCGTCGTGCTGATAGAGGGCGACGCCTCCAGCGCCTCTGCGGACAGGGACTCCGATATGCCGCCAGGAGCGTTCCTGCACACCCACGTGTCCGATGTCACTGCCCTCACCTACGAACTGCTTGCCGATGACCTCGTCGCCTCGCGTTACAGCCGTCTGCTGCATATGACTCCTGCCGGAGTCCGCCTCACCTTTTCCCGCCTCAATCTGGCCCCGCTCAAGCAGGATATGATACTCGAAGTCCACTACGTTCACCCTGGAGAGAAAATCGGAGTGAAGATACGGAGGGTTCGGAAAGGGACGATGGTTTTCTCGTTGCCGGACGGAACCCCGATGCTGGCGCAGGTCTGCGGCAATCCCCTGCGCACGGTAGCCAATGTCAAAAAACGCCTTGGCCGTGCCCTGCGTCCCCTGAAAGCTAAGCGTAAAATACCGGATTTCGACCCGATGGAACCGCTTGATGTTACCGACCCGGCGGAAGTCGGTGCGCTGGCTTTGCGTGCTTTCAACCCCAGTCTTTTGCTGCTCCCCGATAGTGGGGTCACGATGCCTGCCGGGTTCAATATAAGCGCCCGGTCCACGCCGGAGCCTGACGGCTTTCTGCTCGCGTCCGGTCTTGCCGGAGCAGTACTGTCGACCGTCATTCTGCGGCGGCGTAGACCGAGATAACGAAACACTGTGCAGAGATAGACCGTCTAATAGAGTGAAGGAGGGTTTACCCTACAATGGCTATTTCCATACTGCGCTTTCTCGGAGAGCGCGTCGCACATAAAACTCTCGCCCGGAACTCTCACACCGGAGGCTTTCTGGACGTCAAACTCGGGTTCGCTATGCTCAAAGACCGCCGCGTTCCGCTGCGATTCAAGCTTCTGGCGCTCGGCGTCGGTGCGGGGCTGATCGCTCTGCTCATCGCCTTTGAGTTTCCTCTGGAAGGGGTTCTGGCAATCGTGCTGCCGCCAATCGGTCTGGCGGCCGATCTTCTTACGAACAGCCTGGAAGCCGTGCTCGGAACCGTGGGCCTCGCGTCCATGCTTCTGCCGCATGTGGCCCCGAAACGGCTCGCGCAGCAGATCCGCAATGAGCGCGCCGGGATCGTCGAGGAGCCGATCCTATCGGCTCCTGCGATGGATGCACCGGTGCTCCCGAGCTACGACCGGTCGCAGCCAGACCGTAAGCTTATCTACCCGCAACGCTAGAGAGTTCCAGCGGAAATACGGAAAAGGAGCGCCCCGCAATTATGCAGGGCGCTCCTTTTTTCGTCCGATCAAAAATTTGTTTTCACAGGACTGTCACGCTCTCAGGGAAGAGGCGTTTTATGGAGAGTGCGGGCAACCGGCGGGAGGGATGTCTGGAAGCGACGAGGTTTGCTTTCATCCAGGGATCCCGGTGAGAGAGACATCTTTTGTCGCTCTCCCCTTCGCAACCGCTTCACATAACAACATTACAACACACAACGATGCGGAAGGGACACGCAAACCCGGGGCGGCTGTACGGCCCCTTCCAAAAATCGTGACGTTCACCGGGATGACGGCGGGGGCGCTGACGCCATTACCGGAAACGACACGACGCGGGGAGTCTCTTCAGGCGGAGCAGACTCCCCGCTTCTATTTGTCGCCAATTACGGTAGATCTGCCGGCCTCTCCTTGACGCCTGCTTCCGATCCTCTTTGAGGCAGGCTCGGAAATCTCCACACAAAGCACACGCAAAGGGCTGTCTGCACGCGGAATCGCGGAGCAGGCAGCCCTTTTGTATACGATGTGTATACGGGCTGTGTGTAGACTGTACCTGCATCTGGAAACACCGCGCTTTTAACCTGAACCCGACAAGGATTTACGATCATGACGTGCCTCTCCCGGCGTATGCGATTTCTGAGACTTGCGCTTCCGGGCATTATGGTGACGTTCGCCGCCACGTGCCCCGCTGAAGGGCAGGGTCTGGGCTGTGCTCCTTCGCCTGCCGAAGCGTTCGCCACCCATGCCCATGTTCGGATCGCGGCCAAACGCGGTCTGGACCGCCCGAAACAGTTCAGCCTCGCCGACGATCTGCCTCCCATTGGCGACCAGGGCGGTACGAGCGCCTGCGTCGGGTGGTCCACTGCCTACTACTGCTACTCTACCTCGATCGCACGGCAGCGTAAGCTGACTCCGGAACAGCGCAAAGACCCCCGATTCGTGTTTAGCCCTTCCTTCATCTGGCATCAGTGCAATGGCGGAGAGAAAGAGAAGGGAATGCACATCTATCAGGCGTTTGACATCCTGTCGAAACAGGGCTGCGCCGCAATGGCGGACATGCCCTGGAGCGAAGCCGATGTCGTATCGCAGCCCAGTGAGCAGGCCAAAGCGCATGCACTCCGCTACCGGGCGCGGCAGACGGTCTCTCTGTTCAAGGGCAAGCGCTTTGGCGAGGGCGGGGACGCCGAAAAACTCAAGAACTGGTTGTGGGAAACGAAGCAGCCGTTTGTTATCGGCATCACGGTCTACAACGAGTTTTTCAACATGCCGCACGACCCGGCATTTGTTTACAAACCCACCGAGAATAAAGGCGAGGTCGCCGGACTGCACGCCGTCTGCATCGTGGGATACGACGAAGACAAACATGCCTTCCTTATGGTCAACTCCTGGACCCGTGCCTGGGCGAACCAAGGGCTGGTCTGGCTGCACGAAGACTTCGTCACCGAAGAATCCATCGAAGGCTGGGGACAGCGACCCGGCGGACCGGTGGCACGCGACCCGAAGGCGCCAAAGCCCGCTATTATGCCCAGCATTAGCTACGAACCCGCTCAGAAAGCCGAATGAGGAGTACCTGCATATGTCTGCACACATCTTTAGAACAGCCTGGACGCGCGCCGGTGGAACCGCAGTACTGCTGCTGAGCGGCGCACTGGCAGCGGGGCAGGCACGAGCCGACCATGCCGTCGTTGTCGGCGTCAACGAGTACCCGAAACTGGCGCAGGGCAGCAACCTGGAAGGGTGTGTCAACGATGCCAAGGGCATCGAACGGACGCTCACCGCGCAGGGCTTCGAGGTCATCAGCCTCACGAACGAACAGGCTTCCAAGAGCCGTATTATGGCGGCGCTGGCCCAGATGAAAACCCTGACGCGCTCCAATGAGCGATTTGTCTTCTATTTTGCTGGACATGGCACCGTCGCCACCGACGGCGCTTCTACCCTTCTGCCGGGAGATGCGAGCGAAAAAAACGAGGGCAGCGACATCGGCCGCGACGAGTTGTATCAGGCGCTTCTGGCGATCCCCGCCCGCAGCCGCACGGCCCTGCTCGATGCCTGCTTCTCCGGCGGCCTGAGCCG
>JAYUMV010000008.1:0-1934 GCA_043762265.1 Chthonomonadaceae bacterium
TTCAGCAAGGTTGTTCATTGGGATAATCCTCCGCAAAAAAGCGAACGAAGCAGCATTCTATCCATAACCAGTATATCCCAATGATCACCAAATTATCAAGGTTATTACAACAACGACCGCAAAAGAGCTATGTTAGACCTGAAAAAGTATCGCGCCCCGCGTTCTGAGCGGCGAGAGGGCGATGGAGAAGCGTTATGGAAAGAGAATCTACCGTGAGGGGGTGGGGAAGATCGCTGTCACGAGGGCGCCGCCTTCGGGGCGGTTCCCGTAGGAGATCCGACCCCGCAGATCGTGACGACTGATGGAATCGATCAGTTCCAGGCCGGTATTGGCTGCAAGTTGAGGATCGAAGCCCGAAGGAAATCCCGGCCCGTCGTCCGTCACTGCCAGATGTGCGAAATCACCCTGTATAGACAGATTCAATGCGACCTCTCCTGTGCCGTGTTTGAGCGCGTTAGAGATCAGTTCGTTGGCCAGCAGCAGGAAGGCGCTGCTTTGGGTGAGCGGCAATCGCAGTTCCTGCGCCTCCATTCGCACATGCCGTGGGCCTGCGGTGGCCCGAACCATCGGCATCAGGCTGGCGAGGGCCTTCTTAATGTCGATCGAGTCGAAATCCACCTTACCTTTTGCCTCGATCGTCAGTAAATCGTGCAGCGAGGCCAGTGTCTGGATGTGCAGCAGCAGACGGTTCAGGACGCTCACCGGGATCTGTGCGGGGCTGTCCATAATGGACATATCCACGACCGCCGCCAGCGTTTGAAGATTGTTCTTGATGCGGTGATGCGACTCCGCCATCGCGCGCTGCAGACGGATATTGAGGCCCTCGATCTCTTCCTGTCGCTGGTGCAGCTCTCTATTCTGTTGATGCAGACGCTCCTGGTGCGCCTGAAGGTTCTGCCGCAGTCGCACTTTCTCCATGGCATTTTCGACTGCGATCAGCAGGGACTCCGGCGTCAGATTCCCTTTGACCAGATAGTCCTGAGCGCCGCCCTGAATCGCCTGAGTCGCCACCTTCTCATCGCCTGCTCCCGTCATCATCACGATAGGATAGAGCAGGTGCTCGCTCGCCCCTTTCAGTTCCGCCAGAAGCTCCAACCCGCTCATATCGGGCAGGCTGTAGTCCATCAAAATGCAGTCGGGGGGCGCTGCATCGCATTGGCGCAAAGCCTGCTCCCCGGTTTCGGCTTCCATAAAGACATACTGATGCGCAAGGTCGCGCTGCAAGTACCGTTTGTTGACGTGTCGATCCGCAGGGTTGTCGTCGATGAGCAAAAGAAGGCGCTGCGGTCTATCCATCGTCGCCTGCTTTCTGCAATGTAAAATAGAATGTCGTGCCTTCGCCATAGACGGAGGTTGCCCACAACTGGCCGCCGTGCCGCTGCGCCATCTTGCGCGCGATGGTCAGCCCGGCGCCTGTGCCGCCGCCGAACTCTTCGTGCCCATGCAGACGTTTGAAAATATGGAAAACGGCCTCCAGGTGCCTGTCGCGAATGCCGATGCCGTTGTCACGCACATAAAAGACCGTCGGCGTCGGCTGTATACGTGGAAGAATCGCCTGCTGCGGCGTCGTTCGCCTCTCCAGTTCACGCTTGGCCTCGGCCTCGTCCAGAAACCCTATCTCCACCCAGCGCGCTTCCCTGTCGTTGTACTTGATCGCGTTGCTGAACAGGTTGCTGTAGATCGAGCCGACCTGGACCGCGTCGCAAGAGACGGTCGGCAAACGACGCGGGATGCGCACTTCCATCCTGGTCTGCTGCAGACGCGGACGCAGCGCCTCCAGTGTTTCATCTACCAGCGTGTTCAGGTCGATCTCTTCCAGCATCAGATCCTGCTGACCCACGCGCGAGTAGAGCAGCAGCGAATCGATCAGCGTCTCCATACGCTGCGTCAGACGCAGCAGTGTGTCCAACTGTTCCTGCCCGACGACATCCATG
>JAYUMV010000009.1:0-2849 GCA_043762265.1 Chthonomonadaceae bacterium
GCTCTGCGCTCACTACGGGGGCTTCCGCTTCCGTTTGGGGCGCCATGGCCACCGACACGGTGGCGATCTCTGCGGTTTCCACAGTCTCTGCGGTCTCGACAGGGGTCGGGGCGAGCGCCGCGACCTCTTCCTGTGCGATGGGCTCGGCCGAGGTTTTCTCGGCGGTCTTGCCTGCGCTGGTCGTCGTCTTCTTGCTTGTCTTGGTAGGACTCATAACGTATCGGGTATCCTTTTCTCTGACACCTCCCCCAGGCAAAATTGCCGAAGGCAATTTGGGTTACGCTGCATACTTGCCAGCAGGGGAACTCAAATCGCCTCTCAGAGATTTGGCCGGGGCTTCACGAGGCTGAACCCGTGTTCAGCCATCCCAGAGTGGTTCTTACCCTCCTACAATGCGGAAAAGGCAAGCATGGTTGCTGCCAGGGTAAATCAGAGGGCCTGCTGGTCATTTTGGTAGGTGCCGGTTTAGTATACCCTAACTCCTGTAGCGATTCGATTAAGACTTCGTGCATCCGTGGCTTATACAGGCCTCTTTTGCTTCTCTATGCGATACGCGGTATGCTATAATTCATCATTAAGAGGGAGGCGCGCTCCTCCTCGGCATTCCAATTCTATCCTGAGGAAACGGTTTATCATGACGCTTACGAATGAGTCCGCGAAGATCGCGGAGATCGAAAGTCGGTTTCGAGAGATGTTCGGCATGGAGCCGACCGTGTTGGTGCGCGCGCCGGGCCGCGTCAACCTGATCGGCGAACATACCGACTACAACGACGGTTTCGTCTTTCCGGCCGCCATCGACCGCGATGTTCTGATCGCTGCCGCACCGCGCAATGACCGGCAGGTGCGTGCCTGTGCGCTGAATTTCAATCAGTCCTCCACCTTCACGCTCGATGAGGTCCAGCCTGCGACCGAAAGCCGGGAGCGCTGGAGCAACTATCTGCGGGCGATGGCCTGGGTGCTGCATGCCGAAGGTCTGGGGACCCAGGGCATGAACTGCGTGACGCTCGGCGATGTGCCGCTGGGAGCGGGGCTTTCCTCCTCTGCCGCGATGCTGGTGGCAGGCGGATTGGCCTTCGCAGCAGGCGCGGGCCTGGAACTGGAGCCGGTGCGGCTCGCGCTCCTGGCGCAGCGGGCGGAGCGGGAGTTCGTCGGGGTGAACGTCGGGATCATGGATCAGTTCATCTCCGCGCTGGGCAAGAAGGACCATGCTCTGCTGATAGACACCCGTTCGCTGACCTACGAGGCAGTGCCTCTGCCGCAGTCGGGCGTCTCGATCGTGATCGCCGACACCAACAAAAAACGCGGGCTGGTCGATTCCGAGTACAACACGCGCCGCGCGGAGTGCGAGCAGGCTGTGGAGATTCTTAAAGAGTACCTGCCAGAGATTAAAGCGCTGCGCGATGTGACGCTGGAAGATTTCGAACGCTACGCCGACAAATTGCCGGAAACCACCCGTCGCCGTGCCCGCCATGTCGTGACGGAAGATACCCGCACGCTCGCTGGCGTCGCCGCACTGAAAGCTGGAGACATCACGCAGTTCGGGCAACTGATGAACGCCTCCCACGCCAGCCTACAGTACGACTATGAGGTGAGTTGTAAAGAGCTGGACGCCCTGTCGGCGGCGGCCCGGTCCATCGAAGGCGTCTATGGAGCGCGTATGACCGGGGCGGGATTCGGCGGCTGCACCGTCAGTCTCGTCGCGACAGAGGCGGTCGAGACGTTCCAGCGCGAAGTCCCGGAACTCTACCGCAAAGCCACGGGCCTCAGCACCACCATCATCGTCACCACCGCCGCCCAGGGCGCCCAGCGCCTGAAATAGCCTTCCCCCAACCAAGGAGGGGCTGGGGGAAGTATCGACGATTGACAGCAGGGCGGGAAGTCGCTACAATGAGCGTACCGATTGCACCCCAACTTTTACAGAAGGACAGCAAACCACGTGCCAAACCATTCCCTTATCGACCATATCATGGACCAGCGGCGCTTTGCCGTGACCGGCGTGTCGCGCAACCCGGAAAAGTACGGGTACAAGGTCTACCGTGCGCTGAAAGCGGCAGGCTATACGGTCTTTGCGGTGAACCCCAATGCGGAGGCCATTGACGGCGAGCCCTGCTATCCCACGCTCGACAACGTGCCCGGCCCGATCGACTGCGTGGTGACCGTGACGCCGCCGGAGATCACCGAAGAGACGATCCGACTCACCGCGCATCTGAAAATCCCCTACCTCTGGATGCAGCCGGGGTCCGATTCTACCGCCGCGTACAATCTCGCCAGCTCTCTCTCACTGCAGGTAGTTGCGGGGGGACCGTGTATCCTGGTCGCTGTCGCTTTACGGCGGGATCGCAGCGGTGCGGCGGTCTGAGGGCGGCGCAAGCCGCGCCGCACCGACGCGTTCCGGCTCTTCGGGGCCGACCCCACAGACCGCAGGCGCGGCCTTTGCCCTCCTGCGCCTCTTCGTGGGACTGATGTTTCTCACCTCCGGCATCGAAAAGATCGCCAAGGGGAACTGGCTGCAGGCTCCCCAACTCACCACGACGGCCACGCGTATTGCGGGAGCGCAGCACGGAACCTCGCTGCAATGGTTCAGCGATTTTCTTACGCATACCGTCGTGCCGCACAGCATGCTGTTCACCTGGCTGATCGTCGGCGGGGAGGTCGTGGCCGGGATGCTCCTGACTCTGGGGCTGTTCAGCCGGGTCGCCGCGCTCTACGCTTTCGGCCTGAACCTCGCCTATCTGATCGGCTACTGGACCTACGGCACTCCCTGGCAGATGCTCAACGAAGCGTTTTTGATGCTGGAAGTCGCATTTCTCATGATCGGCCCTGGCCGCACCTTCGGTCTGGACGCCCGC
>JAYUMV010000010.1:0-7827 GCA_043762265.1 Chthonomonadaceae bacterium
GAGAGCGTAGGTGGTCCCCTTGACACTGAGGTTGTAGTGGGCGAGCAGACTGGTGAGATTCGCGCCCTGGGCGCGCTCGGTCACGGGGTTGTGGATAAAGAGCGGATTGTCCTGTTGCGGCCAGATTTCGTTCTGCCAGAACGCCATTTCGACGCCCTTGTGATCGCTGCCCAGAACGATCAGACTGACTCCCGAACGGTCCGCCAGTCCATCTGCGTTTTTATCGGCGGAAGCGTTGGAGTGGTTCTCTGAATTGACCTGTACATCGAATCCGACCGTGTAGCCGAGCGCATTGTTCAGCACAAACGGCGTACTGCGGGCGGAAGTCACCGTGGAGAAACCGGCAGAGATGCCGTCGCTGGCCGTGGAGTCCAGGGTCGTAACGCCACCGCTGGCCGCTTTAACTGCGGATCCGCCCGTGGACAGGTAGTTCCATCCCCAACTTGCATCGTCTGGCGTCACACCCGAGGCCCCGCTATAGAGTGTAAATGATTGCGCGAAACCGGCGCTTCCCACAGCCAGCAACAACCCACAGAGGCTTATGTGGATACAAAGTTTATGCATGAAACGATCAGTCCTTGAAATAAGATATTTCTACGTTCCACAACAAGGCTTGAAATTCCTACGGGCACATTGGAAAAAGCGAGGTGCAGCGCATGATCGCGGAACTCCTGAGGGGCGCAACACGTCTTTCGTAGAATAACGCGACGTCAGCCCCCATCGCGACCCAACCCATCTCTTTTGTCAACATGCCATGCAGTTCTCCCGATAGACATGCACGGCGCCTGAAACTTCGAAGGGGCAAAATACCTAGGTAAGCGATTGCGGTAGGGTGCGTGCTCTGTTTGCGTCCGCCGAACCGCAATGCTGCCAGCAGGAGAACCCTATGGAACTCGAACCCGGTCAGCTCGTTCTCTCTTCCGATGGCCAGAACATCGACACCATCAAACCTCTCGTCCTCGATCCCGCCAATGACAACCTGTTCCCATCGGCTTCTAACGGCGGATTTCCTCTCTTCGTGCCGATCGTCGATGGGCAGTTGGCAATCCATCCGCTCACAGAAGAGGAAGAACGTCTGCGCAAACGAGACGAAAGCAACGCCGTCATCTCCGCTGGCGATGAGGTGATCAGCCTGGATCGGGAAAAAGTGGGCGAGGTACAGAGCGTTTTTTTCGACAGCGCCACCGGTCGCCCCACGCGCCTCATCGTGCGGCATGGCTGGCTGTTTCACCAAGACTGGGAGTTGTCTGCCGATGTGATCGCTGCGGTGGACGAGGGCGTCGTCTATCTGCGGCAGGATAAAGCCCGACTGCACTATCGGCGGGAAGAGGAGCTCTACACCACGGAGTGGGGCCAGGTTCACAAGCCCAATTGACGCCTGACGCTCCCTTCCCGAAAGCAAAGAAGTCATCAATGAGAATATTGGCAAGAGCGCTAGGGGTATTGTCGGTTCTGCTGGTCGGTGGAAGCGTGCCGGTAGGGGCTACGCCACCTGTGATGGTGCAGAACTATGAGACCGATTCCTTGCAGGCATCGGTCTGGGTGATAAATATTCCCAACGCAAACGCCTCCATCAAATTGGCTTCGGAGGGCGCATTCGAGGGCAAGAGGTGCCTGAAGCTGCACTACCATCCGGAAGACAAGGCGAAACTGCCCCTGGAGAGCGATCTCTGCTTCGATGCCATGCAGGTCGATACCTACCTGCGCATTCGGGCAAGCGAAAAAACCTACAGCGCGGGCCTGCTCTCCTCCTTGAAGAACGACGGCAGCGGCATCAAGGTGACCTTGCCCTGCTATTTCGACTGTCGGTTCCTGGAACCCAATGCCGTCGGAACCTGGCCCGCCTTCTAGCTCATGACCGACTACATGATGAATTACAAGGATTTGGGCGACAAGACGCCCGTCGATGAACTCGACATTATCGAGGCGTATGTCGGTGAGGGGCCGCACGAACCGAGGGCCGACGACACCTTCATGTTCAATCTGGCGACCGGCGGCTGCTGGCCCGTCGATCTCTCGCGCTACGACGGCCTAGCCGACATGTACGTCCATTTCGTGAGGGTTTACAAATAGCCCTCTCCCTGCTTCAGGATTACCGAAACCTTCCTCTTTGCCGCTCTTCCTTACCGTGCCTGCGGTGAGGAAGCGCTTCGCTCTGCCCGCATGAATCAGAAAGGATTCCAAACGCAATGTCAGGGTTTTCCAGACAATGGGCGCTTCTCACGACCCTTCTGATCGGCCTGCTTCCCATCGTCTCTGCGCCCTCCCATGCGCAAAATTTCCTCGGTCTGCCTGCGGGAATGGCCCGGCACGAGGGGTTCTGGGAGGGCAAAACCGACTATGGGTTCGCGCTGCGCCCCAGCGGACGGATACGCGCCATTATGCTGTTCGCCCGGTTCACGGACGCCAAGATCGAGGAAAATCCCAAAGACCTGTATAATCGCCTTGCGCCGGGAGGCATGGCGTTCTTCACGCGCGCCTCTTATGGGAAGGTGACCTTACAGATCGATTCGCTGCCACACTGGATTCCGATGGATCACCCCTCGACCTGGCCCGACTACAGCACGAAGGCGTTCGAGAGTCAGAAGACCTATCTGGAAGAGGCCATTCAGAAGGCGGCGAAAGAGATCGATTTCACCCCCTACGACATCGTCTATGTGGTCGGTTCGCAGGGGCCGGGCTCGGAATACCTGGCCTGGCAGAAGCGCAAACTGGAATGGCTGACCGACAGCGCCTTCGTCATCGTTCCCAACGGCTCCGCCGACGCCCTTATCGCACCGATCTACGAGAAAGAGGGCAAAAAAGCGGTGGTCGCCCCCATCAGCGCGACCGAAGCCTATGTCGCGGAAGTACGCAGTATGGACGGGCAGCCGGAATCCGAAACCGGTGTTCTGCTCTACAAGGTTGACCTGACCGCAAAGCGGGAGGGCCACCTCCGCATCCTGCCCGCCGCTCCCGACGACAACGACCCTGCAAAAGAGCGCCGCTTCATCACCCTCTACAACGCCCTCTTCCACAACGGCGGCGTCCTCGATGACAAAGAGAATCACGTCCGTATCGAGATCCTTGGACGCACCGGCAAATCCTTCCGCCTCCGCATCACCCGCTGATGCGACCGGACAGGAATTCTAAGCAGCGTTCTCAGGGGTAAGTTTTTTCGCTGTCCGCCTTCCAGAGACCACCTGGTAGCCAACGCTCCGCAAATGGTTTCTCTGTCTGTAAGGCTTCCAGAGGCGGCAGCAGAAAATCGCACATCTTCGCAACGACTTCCGGCAAGGCAGGAGTTTTGGTTGGAATGGCCACTCGCTGGCGAACAAACGCTTCCCATTGGATGCGTTTTGCTGCGTTTTCTGCGAACGCCGATGTCAAGCCTGTTGGAACGCCTTCTGGAAGAGAAACCCGATGCCGAACAAACGTGGCTTCTATTGCCGCGCTCACGGTCTCCCCTTCAAAGGAGAAATCTCGTGCAAGGAGCCAGATGTCGAAGTAATCCTTCATCCGGCTGTTGTCCTGTCCGAATGTCACCAGCGCCAGAAACTTCTCCGCAATGCTGGTTTCCCGGCGGTAAACTCTCACATGAGGGGCGGGGAAGTCGAGGAGTGGCGGAAAATCGGCTTCTTCTGGAGCAGGGACGACCGCATCTCCAAAACCGATGTCTATCTGCATCAGAATGCGCGCCTGCCCTAACAGTGCGCGTAGCGTAATCCGGATCCCACCATAGAGATTCTCTTCACGAATGAAACGCCCCACGACCGATTCCGCCTCGAAAATTAGCCCGTCGTCTTCCACCTGGGCCTGACAGATGGCTCGAAAGACCGCGCTTAATCGCTCCAGCGACGGCTCGCCGTATCCCAGTAAATCCATGTCTTGGGTGAAACGATGGATCTCCTCCGACCAGAGAACAAAAAGCAGTGCGCCCTTGAGAACGAACTGATTTCGAAATTCGGTCTGTCCGAGCCGATACAAGAGTCGTTCCAGCGCAAAACGCGTCAGAATTTCCTGGAAATCGCGCTTTTCCTTTCTGCTCAAGGTGAGCAGCCGCTGTCGTACGGAAGCGGCAAGATGGGTGATCGGCTTTGTCATAGCGAAAAGGCAAATGCTTCCATATAGGGCTGCATGATCCGATCTACGCGACAGATCCGCGCAAAGTGATGCAACTCTTCTCGTGTAGCGCGTTGCTCTCGAAGGCATTCACGCAACGCTTCGAGCGCGACATCCAACCCTATCTTGCTTCGGAACTTGAAACAGTCCACAACAGTCTTTGCCACAGAGGTAATGTTCACATGGGCTCCATCCAAGAGGTGCGTCTCTCTTCCTTCGGAAAAAGAGAGCCCGGACGACTGAAAAACCAGGAGGGGAGGGTAATCGACTTTCGGAACGCGTTTTCCTGTTTCAATGAGCATCCATACTTTCCACGGGTTTTGCGTGGTAATGCCGTGAAAGCGCAATGCGGAGGCCAGACAGATAACTCCATGTGGGACGCGTGCGGATGCTTCGATGAGGGTCTGGTATTCGCTGGTATCGGCATCTGCGAGCGTATACAAGCCGCGCCCAGCCTGCTCAAGAAAGCCGCGTTCTACCAGTTGGCGTAGATACGAGCGTGCGATCCCATGTTTTTCGAGTTCGCGCGACCTCAAGGTCTTCACTTCACGTGCCAACTGCACCAGTTGTTTTTCTCGCTTGCTATAGGGATGTTCCATAAAACGGTCCTTCTGCGAAATGGCTATTGAAGTATATTTTACACGACGTTTGGTAAAAAGCGCAAGGGATAGGGGCTTGCTGCTACAGAACGTTACAGGCAATTGAACTTTATTGTTCAATGGTTTGTTCTGAGAAAGTCCCACTGTCGTGCATCGAGATCCTTGGACACACCGGCAAATCCTTCCGCCTCCGCGTCACCCGCTGATCTGCCTAGAGGAGCGCCTAGTCGGAAGCAGCAACCAGCGGATTGCCGGAAACCACGAATCTCTTAAGAGCAGGAAGTTGGCGGATACCGTCCGGAACGTGTGTCAATTGGTTTTCGGAGACATCCAGGCGTCTGAGTTTGATCAGTTGACCTATCCAGTCAGGCAAACACGTCACCTGGTTTTGAGAGACAACGAATATGGCGAGATCAGTACAATGCCTTATCCAGTCCGGCAGACATTTGAGGCCGCAGTTTGCGATTTCCAAATTTTTGAGATTGCGGAGTTGACTCAGAGTTTCAGGGAGACCTGTCAGCCGATTATTCGATACGCGGAGTTTTGTGAGGTTCGTAAACTGGCCGATCCAGTCAGGCAAGGTTGTCATTCGGTTACCGGAAACACAAAATTCGGTCAGAGAGGTGAGTTGGCTGATAGTACCGGGCAGAGATGTCAATTGATTGAACCCGACGTTCAGCTTTTTGAGAGGATGGAGGTTCCCAATCCAATCCGGTAGATTCGTCAGTTGGTTGTGAAAAGCAATCAGTTCCACAAGGCTGGTAAGTTGACCGATCCAGTCCGGCAACGCAGTAAACTGGTTGTCATAAATCCCCAGTTCTGTGAGTTGCGTGAGTTGGCTCAGTGTGTCCGGCAATCCGGACAACTGGTTTTCACCGAGATGCAACTCTGAGAGGCGAGGGAGTTGGCCCAGTGTCTTGGGCAAATGGGTCAAACAGTTGGCATACGCATAAAACTGTGTGAGATTGGTAAGTTGGCCTATCGTATCGGGGAGACAGATCAACTCATTGTAGTTCACACTCAGGGTGGTGAGATGGACGAGTTGGCCTATCGATTCCGGCAAGTATGTCAACCCGTTACCGGAAAGATCCAGTTTTGTAAGTTCGGTAAGTTGTGCAATCGTATCGGGCAAGTGGAGGAGTTCCAACGAACTCAGGTCCAGTATGGTTGCGCCGGTTCTGCGTACCTCTGCTATCCGTCGCTCGGCCTCTTCATGCCCCCTGACCTCTTCGCTCGTAGACACCATTCTGAATTCTCTTCCCTTTGCCTTTTTCAAGGCGACGTTGGTTCAACGACGGCTGTGCCCTCGTCCTCCGTCTCCTACTCGATCCCAGCCAGTTGACTCAAACCGCTGCTTCTCTGTTATCGCCCGGCATTACCGGATTGATAAAGGAGGCCTTGCCTGAACCCATCGAAGACGCACTTTCCTCGGAAGGAGACGATTGGGAGACGACAGGCAGGAAGGCTGTTCTAAGAACACGAATAGACCGCTAAGAGAGCGAGCGGAAAATGGAGATCGCGATGTGGTCGAGTGGGCTGGCTTCGGAAGAGGAGAGCCGCTCCAAGAAAGGGACGGTATGAACACGGATCTTGCGATTGCACAGGCGGCGACGACGCGGCCTATCGTCGATGTGGCGGCGGAACTGGGCCTGACGACGGACGACCTAGAACTGTACGGGGCGAACAAAGCCAAGATCGTCTTCCCGACACTGAACCGCCTGCTCAACGACCATTCGCGCCCGAACGGCAAGATCGTGGTCGTGACGGCGATCACTCCGACACCGGCAGGAGAGGGCAAAACCACCACTACCATCGGGCTGACGCAAGGGCTGTGCAAACTCGGCAAGAAAGCGATCTCCGCCACACGCGAGCCTTCCATGGGGCCGGTCTTCGGGATGAAGGGGGGAGCCGCCGGGGGCGGCTACGCCCAGGTACTGCCGATGGAGGACATCAACCTGCACTTCACTGGCGATATGCATGCCATCGGCGCGGCGCACAATCTGTTGGCGGCGATGCTGGACAACCATCTCTATCAGGGCAATCGGCTGGGCATCGCGCCGCACTCCATCGGCTACAAGCGCGTGGTGGATATGAACGACCGGGCGCTGCGCAACATCGTCATTGGGCTGGGCGGACGGACCGGGGGCGTGCCGCGAGAGAGCGGCGCAAGTATCACTGTCGCCTCGGAAGTGATGGCGATCCTCTGTCTAAGCAGTTCCCTGCCGGAGTTGAAAGAGCGTCTGGGCCGCATCATCGTCGGGCATACGCGCGCGGGTGAGCCGGTGGTCGCCGCCGATCTGAAGGCCAACGGCGCGATGACGGCGATCCTGCGTGACGCCTTGAAACCCAACCTGGTACAGACTCTCGAAGGCACGCCTGCGCTGGTGCATGGCGGGCCGTTCGGCAATATTGCCCACGGCTGCAGCAGCGTGTTGGCGACGAAGCTCGCGCAGAAACTCGGCGACATCGTGGTGACCGAGGCCGGTTTCGGCTCCGATCTGGGCTTCGAGAAGTACTGCGACATCGTCGCCCCCTCCGCCGGACTGCCACCGGACGCCGTGGTGCTGGTCGCGACCGTGCGTGCGCTCAAGATGCACGGCGGCGTGAGCAAGAAACGTATGACCGAAGAGAACGTATGGGCCGTAGAGAGCGGTCTCTCTAACCTCGACCGCCACGCTCGCAACGTGGAGCAGATGGGCGCGCCCTTCGTTATCGCCATCAATCGCTTCCACACCGACACCGAGGCGGAGATGGCGGTCATCCGCAACCACTGCAAGCAGCGGGGCTGGCGGGTCGCGCTCTGCGACGTGTGGGCGCACGGGGGCGAAGGCGGGCGCGAACTCGGCGAGGCGGTGCTGGAGGCGCTGGAGCAGCCCGCACACTTCGCACCGAACTACACCCCGGAGATGCCGCTGCTCGACAAACTGAACGCCGTCGCCACCCGCGTCTATGGCGCGGAGGGCGTAACGCTCTCCCCGGAAGCCGAAACCCAGCGCAAATGGCTGGAGGCGCACGGTCTGGGCGGTTTGCGCGTCTGCATCGCCAAAACCCAATATTCGTTCAGTGACGACCCAAAAGGCGGCGGCGCACCGACTAATTTCAAGATCAACGTGCGTTCCCTCCAGCC
>JAYUMV010000011.1:0-5174 GCA_043762265.1 Chthonomonadaceae bacterium
AGATGTCCAAGAAAGTAGTAGGGACAAGCCAAATTGTCCTTTGACTTATTCTCACGTACGAAGAGTAGGGGCGTATACCCCATCCGTTGATGCTGCTGATAACGCTGTCCCGTTTCCGATGTTTCGGAGGTCGTACTCTGTGACTGCCAGTGAAAGAGCGTATCCGAGATCGCATAGTCCTCATACATCGTTGATGGCGAATAGTCGCTATCGGCTTTGTTCAGAGTGACAAAGAACGCATCCGCTTTTAACTGTGGAAGATGAACGACTCCTTGTCTGACACTTCCGCGCTGAGTAGCCGACTCATATCCAAGTCCCGTGAGGATTTCAGCTAACGTGTAGAGGCCATGCAGGTCGAGTGGGCATTCAAAGGGAAGTTGGAGCGCTGGCGCGAGGCTCTCGATATCGTCCAAGCGAACGCCCAGAAGCTCTTTGAGTTCTGCCTTATAGGTCGGATTACGCGTGAGTCTGGCCATCCCCTCTTCTGCATAGGGTATTTCCATATCTGCCCATAGAGAGCAAAAGGCAATTTGCAACCTCTTCCGGAGTTGAGGAGAAGCTTGCAGGCACTGCTTGAGTGCATCTAAATCCATGTCGAGCAAAGACTGCAAATTCTGTATCTGCGTCGCGCTGTTGATGTGGGCGAAGCGTCGGAAGCCTTTACGCAGCTGAGGAGCATCTACATCATAGAAAGCAGAGCGGGTGCCCGCTTCCGCGCACATATCAGACCAGGTTGTGCGACGGTAAATGTCCTCTACTGTCAATTTATGGTAGTTCAAGAAGTTGCGCAGGGTTAGTGTTTGCGAGGTATCGCTTTCGAAGGTTTTGATGCGACGAACCAGAGCGCTCCTGCCGTGAGAAACGGCCGCACGAATATTGCTCAATACATGGTCTTGCGCCACACGTTCGAGTTGGAGCGCACATCCCAACGGCAGGTGCAGGCAACCCTGCTCGATCTCTTCGTCGATGCGATGACGGGGCGAATCCATCAGGGCACGGAATCTCGATTCAAAACTAAAGTTCTGATGTGCTTGGCCGATAAAGTCTAGAACTGTCAAACACTCTTTTTCCTGGTGCAGGCGCAGTCCTCTTCCTAGTTGCTGCAAGAAGATCGTAAGGCTTTCCGTTGGCCGCAGAAACAAAATGGTGTCCACCTCGGGGATATCCACTCCTTCGTTATACAGATCGACTGTAAAGATCATATTGATCTCGCGATCGATCAGTTGGCGCTGTACCCGGCGTCGGTGTTCGCGTGGGCTATCCCCGGTAAGAGCTTCCGCAGGCACCCCACATTTCCGAAAATATTGTGCCATATACTCCGCATGACGGATGCTCACGCAAAATGCCAATCCTCTGCATTGGCGATAATCGGTGAGTTTGTCTTTGAGCGCCCGAAGCACCAGGTCTGCACGAGCGTCATTGTTTGTATAACGCTCGTCCAGTTCTGCGGGCAGATAGCCACCTCGCTGCCATCGGAGGGTGCTGAGATCAACCGAATCTGTCATGCCAAAATACTGGAAGGGACACAAGAGTTTGCGATTGATGGCGTCAGGAAGACGAATCTCCGCGCTGATTCTGCCTCCAAAATGATGCAGGATATCCTGACCATCACCACGTTCCGGGGTCGCTGTCAAGCCGAGCAAGATTCGTGGTTGAACATGACTCAAGAGGCGATCATAACTCGGCGCTTCTGCATGATGGAACTCGTCTACGACGACATAGTCGAAATGATCGGCAGCCAAAATCTCGTGTAACCTGTTGCTGTTCCACGTTTGAATGGAGATAAACAGATAGTCGAATTGCGAGGGACGATGGGCTCCTACGAACAGATCGCCGAAGTTTTGATCTTTCAGCACGGAACGGAAACAGGATAGGCTCTGTGCAAGGATCTCTTCGCGATGGGCCACGAAGAGAAGACGAGGCAGGCGATGAGAGGAGCTAGGATTGGGGAGCGTTATTTGTCGTTTGTAATCGAAAGCCGCAATGACTGTTTTACCTGTGCCTGTCGCAGCAACGATCAGATTGCGCCATTTATCATGCACCTGGCGTTCGACATCGAGTTTATCCAGGATCTCTTGCTGATAGCCGTACGGTCTAATGTCGAATTGGAATATCGGTTCCTCGCTTGTATTGCTCTTTCGTTCTTGAGTAATGGCGGCCGCAAAACGCTCACGATCTGCGGGAGTATAGAACACGAATTCCGGATCGTTCCAGTACGACTCAAACGTGCCGATCGCTTTGTCCCAGAGATGGGTTGTCTCCGTCTGACTGATCTTGACAGTCCATTCAAGCCCGTCTGTAATAGCTGCATGGCTGAGATTAGCCGAGCCGATGTACGCCACTCCATACCCTGTTCGTCGGTAGAACACGTAGGCTTTGGCATGCAACCGCGTCCTTTTGGTATCGTAGGATATTTTCAACTCCGTATTGGGGAGTTCGGCAAGAAAATCGATGGCGCGTGGATCGGTAGCCCCCATGTAGGAAGTGGTGATAATCCGAAGGCGGGTGTCTTGTCGTGAGGTAAAAGTACGGAGAACGTTTTCGAGTACGCGAATTCCACTCCACTTGATGAACGAACAGAGTATATCGATCCGATCTGCGGTCTGTATCTCTTTGATTAGTTGGGACATCAGACTCGGATCCAGGCGCGTACCCGTCAAAAGGCTACTCGTGGAGAGTGGAGTTTCCGGTCTCGCAAGTGTTCCCTGCCTGTTATAAAAAGCATGTCCCGTCCGATGCTTCTCCACGATCGCCATTAACTGTTCCGCGTTTTGGGGGATGCTGAGGCCAGGTTCAAAAGGCATGTTCTTCAAACTATGCAGCGTGCTCAACAGCGCATTGCAGACATCAATCTGACTCAAAATCTTATGTTCCCCACGCAGACTTGTGAGAACATCGCGAAGGATGGAAGCGACATAGCGCGACAGAACGATATGACTCTCTTCCGGGTCAAGTTCCTGGGTCGCGGCCTGGGTCGTATCTGGAAGAAGGGCTATAAGTTGGGTAAGTCGCTCATCGATAAGCGTTTCGTAAAGACCATGTGGTAGTGCAATAGAGGGGGCATTGTGAGAAGTAGACAATGGACAAGTTCCCTTATGAGATCGCGAGGTTACGGTATATCGAGCGAGTAACCTATCATACCAGATTGTCTGCTCCGCATAGACGGTAGAGAATTGACGCCTGTTCCAAGACCATAGAGGTGTCGATACTCCCATAGGCGTTAAATGTTTTTGGTGGGAGGCGGGTTGATCCAGAACACGCGATGCTCTTCGTCCACGTAGGTATCACCGATTTTGAGAGCATGCGGCTCGTATCCGAAGACTTCAAAGCCGAGGGAGGTGTAGAGGCGACGTGCAGGAGCCTGGGGTGCTGCGACGGTCAGAGTGATCTGATCAAGGCCGACGTAGCCTCGCGTACGCTCCAGGATGAACGTGAGTATGGCCCGTCCGACTCCTTTGCCCCGCTCCTTCGATGTCACATACACTCCCCATATTGCACCTTTGTGGCGCGTTTTCGGACGGTCGGATCGTATGAATCCAGTAACGCCGATCAGGCGATCGCCGTGGAAAGCCCCAACGACAAAGTTACCTTCGGGCATGGCGCGCAGGCGCGACGCGACGTTCTCAGGGGTACGCGTGTGCTCCTCTTCCCAGGAACTGCCGAACGCGACCGGATCGTTCTGCAACCCTTCCAAGCGCAGCCGGATAAACTCCGGCGCATCGGATTCTTCCAGTAAGCGAATTTGGAACATCGGGTTTCCCTTCCCATCGACTGCTCTTACAAGGGGGAATTCTTGTCACGCCGTCTTGCGGAAAACGGCTTGTGTGACGGCAGCGCGCCCATTATGACGCTTCCCTTCCAGGACCTCACGGACGATCTCCCGACCCAGAAGACACTCCGCCCCTTCCCAGTCGCTCTTCAAATCTTCTAGACGCACCAGCATATCCAGATCTTGCGGCCCACCAGTTCCGAAGTGTACCTGATCGGGCTGATACGCTTCAATGATGGCGACTCCGCCCGGGCGTAGCGCGGCGTACGCTCTCCGAGAGACCGTGCGACGCAAGGCTGAAGGCAGATGGCAGAAGATCGAAATGACACCGTCGAGATCCTCGGGAAGAGAGGTCTCCGCTAGATCACCGACCACGGTTTCCAGCCGAACGCCACGCGACTCCGCCAGCCGCGCCGCTTTGTCCAGGCCCACAGCAGAGCCATCGATTGCGGTCACGCGAAATCCCTGTTCCGCCAACCAGACGCCGTTACGCCCTTCGCCTTCGCCGAGAGAAACGACATGCCCTCCAGCAGGGAGAAACGTACTCGCCTCTACCAGAAAATCGTTCGGTTGCGTGCCAAACGCGAACTCTTCCGACCCATAGCGCGCATCCCACATATTCATCTTTTTGGTCTCGCTTCCTCTTATTTTGTCGCCCCGGATCCTCCCTATCACAGGTTCGTAAGACCAGCCCATGGGGAACAGGGATATTTGTGCCCCCATGGTACCTTAACGTAGGTACGTGCGCGAAGGAGAGGATCCTCGTCGAAGCTTTTCGGCCGATTCCGTGTCCACGCTCTCTCTTGACAATCGATACGCCTGTCTGGTAGAGTGGAAGCAGGCTTGCATGCATTCTATATTGTGTAGAGTATCAGTTCGAGAACGATTGAATCGTGCTGGCGAGAAGGTTGAGAGGGTGCAAGTTCATGCCGCAAAAGAGTTCGCAGGATGCGTTGCCGTTTCAGGGTTATGTGCGCGAGGTGCGGCTCAACTGGGAGCGCGTCGAGCGCAAACACAGCTATCCGTTCTCCTTGCCTGCGGTCCGCAACCTGGAGCGATTGGCTCTGGATCCGGAGGTGACCTTCCTCATCGGGGAGAACGGCAGCGGCAAATCGACGCTCATCGAGGCGATTGCGGTCGCGTGGGGCTTCAATGCCGAAGGCGGTTCGCAGAACTTCCAGTTCGGAACCAGGGCGTCGCACTCGTCTCTCTCCGAATGTCTGACGCTGGTCAAGGGCGTGCATCGCCCGACAGACGGTTTCTTCCTGCGTGCGGAGAGCTTTTTCAATGTCGCCTCCGAGGTCGAGCGCCTAGACGTCGCCGGATACGGCGCGCGTTCTCTACACGAACAGTCTCATGGAGAATCGTTTATGGCGCTGCTGACCACACGCTTTCGGGGCAAGGG
>JAYUMV010000012.1:0-8543 GCA_043762265.1 Chthonomonadaceae bacterium
CGTACAGTGCTCATGGGTTTCCTCGCTTCGTTTGCTGGGAATAGCATACCGCGAAGCGATACCCTTTAACTCACTGTCAATAGATTCGACAGAGGTCCACTTTGGAACAAAAGGCTGAACCTGTCAGCGAAGAGGCAAAAGAGAGGGAATGGGAGGGGAGCGGATGGGCAGGTAGAAAATCGTGTCCATCGTTTCTTCGTGAAAATCGTGGTTCAGGCAAAAGAGACAAAAGGGTGCAGGAGAGAGCGTCTGCTTTCGCGAAACGAACGGCAGCAAAAAACTCCCTGCATCTCCCTGCAATGGAGCGGGAGAAGAAGGACAAACGACGATGTTGAGACGGACACGCGCTTTCGCGCAGGTCATTGCTCCGTTGGGGATGGCGCTGACGCTGGTTGCTCTGCAAGGGTGCAGTCCCCCGCCAGCGGCGACGCCTAACGGCCCTGGCCCCGCGCCAACTCCCGGCACGGCAGGAACCGCCTCGAAGAAGACCATCGGCGTCTCGGTGCTGACGCTGGAGAATCCGTTCTTTAAGATCATGGGCGATGCGATGAAGGCGGAGGGAGAGAAGAACGGGTTCGAGGTCATCGTGACGGCAGGCGAGAAAGATCCGGCGAAGCAGAAGGATCAGGTCAGCGACTTCATCACCAAGAAGGTAAGTGCGATCGTGCTCTGCCCATGCGATTCGCGCGCGGTGGGTACGGCGATCTCGGCGGCGAATACGGCAGGCATTCCGGTCTTTACCGCCGACATCGCCAGCCTCGACACCGCCAGCAAAGTCGTCTCGCATATCGCGACCGACAACTACGAGGGCGGCAAACTGGCAGGCAAGGCGATGATCGACGCGACAGGCGGCAAGGGCAAGGTCGCGATCATCGACTTCCCCGAGGCCGAGTCGGTCCAGCAGCGTACCAAAGGTTTCAAAAAGGTTCTGGACGGCGCAAAGGGGCTTCAGATCGTGGCGCAGCTCGACGGGAGAGCGACGCGCGACGATGCCTACAAAACGGCGCAGGACATTCTCCAGAAGAACCCCGACCTGGCCGGTATCTTCTGCATCAACGATCCGACCGCGTTCGGAGCCGTCGCTGCGATCGAGAAGGCGGGACGGCAGGGCAAGGTCAAAGTCATCTCGTTCGATGGGCAGTTGGAGGCGAAGCAGGCGGTCAAGGACGGCAAGATCTACGCCGAACCGATCCAGTATCCGGACAAGATCGGGCAGATGACCATCCAGGCGATCGTGAAGTACATGGCGGGCGAAAAGGTCGAGCCGCAGACGCTTATTCCGACCATGCTCTACACCAAAGCCGACGCCGACAAAGACCCGGCGCTCGTGAAAAAATGAGCGACGGCCTCCCTGTGACTAAAGAGGCGGATCCGCCCCGCCCTTCCAATCTGCCCGTCCTGCTGGCGCGGTATGGGATGGCGGGCGTCCTGGTGCTGCTCTGCGGGTTCTTCACCTGGGCGACCTACCATGAGGAGAAGCCGACCGGCAAACCGGGCGCAGAGGCGCTGTTCCGCACCCTGAACGCGACCGATCGACAGGCCCATGTCGTGGTCATCTCACAGCAGGATGCGGAAGAGACCGAATTCGCGGGGACGCTCCAGGAACTTCTGAAGTCCGGGGGATATACGCATGTCTGGGCCGTTCAGGGCGACCCTCCCACGGTGCGGCAGGCTCTGGAGCAGAGGACGCAGGCAGAGGGCGCGGTCGATCTGATCCTCACGACGACGACCTGCCGCCAGTGGACCGTGTTCGACTCCCTCAAAGCCCACAATCCCGGCTTCACGCACACCCGCATCGAGATCCCGCCTTCCGGAAAAACCTCCGTTTTCCTCTCCGCTGGCAATCTGCGCAACGTCTCCGATCAGATCGCTGTCATCGCCATCATCGCCATCGGCATGACGATGGTGATCCTGACCGGCGGCATCGACCTCTCGGTCGGCAGCCTGATCGCACTCTCCGCCGTCGTCACGGCCTGGCTGATCCGCGCCTGGGGCGGAACGTCGGCCTCCGCCGGTACGATGTTTGCTGCGTCCCTGATCGCGATTGCGGTCTGCGGTCTAGTCGGGCTTTTCTCCGGACTGATGATCACCCAGTTCAAGATCCCGCCCTTTATCGCGACACTGGCGATGATGCAGGTGGCGAGTGGAACGGCGTATATCGTGGCGCAAGGGCAGTCGATCAACGCGATCCCGGCCTCCTTCATCTGGCTGGGGCGCGGAGCCAATCTGGCCTCGCTGCCGAACGCCGTCGTTCTGATGCTCCTGCTCTACCTCGTCGCCCATCTCTTTATGGTCCGCACGCGGAGCGGACGCTACATCTATGCGGTCGGCGGCAATCCCGAAGCCGCCCGCCTCTCCGGCATCCGCACCAAGCGTACGTTGCTGTTCGTCTATGTGGTATCGGGGTTGTGCGCGGGACTGGGCGGCGTCATCACCGCCTCGCAGCTCAACGCGGGCTCTCCTACCTATGGGCAGGCCTACGAACTCTATGTTATCGCCTCGGTGGTCGTCGGCGGCACCAGTCTGGTCGGCGGCGAAGGCTTTGTCTTCGGCACCCTGATCGGCGCATTCATCATCGCCGTCATCCGGAACGGAATGAACCTGACCAACGTCGAGCCTTACACGCAGAAGGTCGCCCTCGGACTGGTGATTCTGGGGGCGGTGCTCCTGGACCGCCTGCGCCGCGCCTCCGGTCAGCGCTGGTCGCTGCGCAAAGAGGCGCCCGTCGAAAAGCCGACAGGCGCCCCCTCGTAGGTTCCTACGCATTCCCAAACGGCCCTCTTTTTAGGGGAGAGCTACTTCTCTTTCACATCCACGATGCCGATGTCGATGCCCTGGCCACCGACGGTCTGGTGGCAGTGCGCGGCGATGGTGACCGTCGCGCCCGGCTTCAGCATCGCCCGACCTTCCGCAGACATCTCCATCGGCTCATAGCTCGTGATGTAGCCTGCTTCCTCCGCGACCTTCACTCCATTGATATAGATCTCGATATCCTCATCGTGAAACACATAGAACTGCAGGTTCAAGAAATGGCCCGAGGGCAGGGTGATCTGACGGCGGATCCAGATGTCGTTGGTCGTCCAATCGGTATGGTGCGCGCCAGCGTTGCCGAACCCGGACAGTCCCTCTTTCCAACTCGACACATCGAAGCTCGGCTTGGTCCAGTCGGAACCCGGTTTGACGGTCGTGTAGCGCCAGAGAACGGGAGTGGTATCTGCGCCAGGCACGATCTTGGTCACTTTAGGCTTGGCGGGCAGGTCGGCCCAGGGACCGACCTTCTCTTTGTCGCGATGCGCCCACTTCAGCCAGGTCGCACGGTCATCGAGCATCTTGATGAAGAGACCGCCGACGACCGGACGGGCGTGCATGCCGTCGCTGTTGATATTGTCGGTGGTGTAGGAGTCTACGAGCGGCATTCGAGCGGAGGTCGTGTTCAAGTAGCTATAGATCGGGGCGATCAGGCTCTCGAAATCGGCCTGGTTGTCCGCCATCGTCGCCGACCAGAACGACCAGTCTGTCTTAGTCAGGCGCGTTCGGGAGTCAAGCGGGACGCCGTAGGGCTTCAGCATGCTCTTGTAGAAGTCGATCTCCTGTTTGGCGACGCTCGGCGGGAAGACATTCAGTCCAAGAATACGGTCCCAGACCAGGTTGTATTTCTGACTCCAGGTATCGGGCTGATCGAAGGCCAACCGGGAGTGCCCGTTCTGCGCCGTTACCTGGATCCAGTGGAGGGCGTCGGTTTTGGCCTCTTCCCGATACTTTTTCGCCGTCACTTCATCGCCGCGCATGTGGCAGAGATCCCCGTACGCCGCCAGCGCCAGGATCGCCTTCACCGACAGATTGGCGTTGTGCGCGAGATGGCCCATGAAGTCGTCGGTGCAGAGTTGGTCCTCCGGATCGAGACCGTACTTTTCCAGGTATTGTGCCCACTGCGTCAGTTGCGGCCACCATTTGGCCACGAAGCCGGGGTTGCCTTCCGCCTGCGCGATGGCATCGCAGAGGATCAGCATATTGCCGCTCTCCTCCACCGGCATGCCCTCGCCGCCGTCGTCCGTTCCACGCGCGATCGGATAAGTGCCGAGGTCGTGCGGGGCGTTGGGGAATTTCCAGTGGTCGGAGGCCGCGTAAGCGAAGATGGGGACGAGCGAGGCTTTGGCCAGACTGGGGCTGAGGAAGACCCAGATGGGGTCCATCGGGAAGATCACATCGACGGTCGCGATGTCGCCGTTGCTCGTGTTCTCCTTAGTAAAGAAGAGCGGCTGCCCGTTGACATCGGCGGCGAGGCCGCAGGCCGCGACGCATTCGCGGTAAGAGAGCGCGGTGATCTGCGCGTACTTTACGCCTCCCGCCTTCGTCATATCGGCCATCAGCTCTTGATCGAAGGTTTCGCAGCGCTTCGTGAGAGAGGCATAGTCGCGCTCCGCCTCCTGAAACATCGTCGCAGGAGTCGCGCCGTTGCGCCGCCAGTAGGGGCGCAGTTTGCGGCGGAAGTAGAGGATCGAGTAGATCTCGTCGTAACCGACCATGACGTGGCGCGAGGTTCCAGCCGCATCGACCTTGCCAAGGTCGAAGGTGACGGCCAGAGTCGGGTTGCCATCGGTCACCGGGCGCGGCATAAGCTTATCGTCCATGGGAAGTGTGCCGGTCCCGACGAAGGTGTCGAGGAGCGTTCGGCTGCTGCCCATCGCCGAACTGGTTTGGGCGGTAGGCGCGACCAGATAAGCGTAGCCCCAGTCGAGCTGATGATCGTCGCCCGAACTGCCGAGGATACCCTGGCTATGGGTGCCAGCGCGCAGGCCGACCAGTCCGCCCATCTTCTCCCGCTGCCATTCGACCGCCTGGTTGGGCTGATTCACCGCCAGCGCCGAACTGACGCTGTCATAGAGCGACACCGTATGCGTGCCGCCATCTACCGAGCGCACATTCCAGGTGATGTAACTGAGAGGCCGCGCCAGCACATTCAGATCGTTGGGCAGCGCCGCCGTCATAAAGGTCATGGTGACGTGGATATGGCCGTTGTCGAATTCGCAGATGCTGCGGGTGGGGAGCACCTGTGTCCCGACCTGCGGCAGGGCCGGAACGATCTTCGGTTCCGCGCCCATCAGGCGATAGCTTGTGCCGTCCACGCGGATCAGACTGTCGATCGCCTGTTCCCGATGCGTCCAGTGCCGGGTCACATCGTCCGTCAGGTGGTCCGCCTCCGACCAGATACTCAGAAAGGGATTGAAGGTGACCAGGGGCACCGCCGGAGGCCGCAAGGCCGTCTGCGTCTGCGCATCGGCTCTCATGTTCGCTCCACACCCTACTCCGAGGCTTAACAACCCCGTCCAAGCCAACAGATGACTTATTTTCATAGTTCGATTTCCTTTACTAATGATTCGTTAGATAACCTTCGCTATCGATGCGGGCGAATCCTCTCAAAATACGCCGATTCGCAGACGCTTTCTCCGCCCGTTTTAATTACAATAAGATCGTTACGGAACAGACTCCCCATGTCCCGTAATATAATCTGGTTCCCAATGGTTCCCATTCAAGGGGTTTCCATTCGAGTTGCCGCTATGTCCTTTCAAACTCTCTTTCAAAAACATCGTTTTGTGCTTGTCCTCTGCTGCGTCATTCGGCTGCTGAGCGCTTTCGATATTGCCGGAGCGCTGGATCTCGACAGGAGCCTGGACCAATGTCGGCTCGATGTCTGGACGACGAAGGACGGACTGCCGCCGCAGTCCATCCATGCGATGGAGCAGACGCCGGACGGCTATCTCTGGATCGCCACGGGAGCAGGTCTCGTACGTTTCGATGGCGAAACGTTCCATACCTTCAACAGTCGCAACACGCCCGGCCTGAAGCGCGATAATATCACGAAGTTGATGATAACGCAGCAGGGCAAACTCTGGATCGGCACCGATGGCGCGGGATTCGGCCCTTTCGAAAACGGCATATTCACTCCGTTCCGAACGGGAATCAAAGACGAGAGCTGGAGCGTCGTGCAGGCTATGCTGGAGGCCCGTGACGGAACTATCCGGATAGGGGGAGGCGGAGAACACAATCTGCTTCGCGATACGAGCGGGAAGTTCACGCGACTACCGCCCTCTTATGTGTTTGTGCAAGACTTCGTGTAGGATCGCCAGGGCACTCTCTGGACAGCAACCCAGTTTGATGGCCTGCTGGCGCACCATGTCGATGGCACGGAAGTCCATATTCGTATCGGCCAAGGTCAGTCGCCCATGGGGATAAACTGCCTTATTCTCGACAGCGATAACAGCCTCTGGATCGGAACCAACGGTTCCGGCCTCTGCCACTATACCGATGGCAAACTCAAGACTTATACGACCCGTGACGGTCTCTCCTCCAACGAAATTCGGGCGATCACTCTCGATCATCAGGGCAATCTCTGGATCGGAACGCGGGTAGGTTTGGACCGTAGGGTGGGCAGCCGATTTTCAACATTCCGCAAAATAGACGGCCTGCACGATGTCGGCGTCAGCGCCATTTTCGAAGATCGCCAGGGCGATCTCTGGGTCGGATCGGGTACGGGGCTGAATCGGTTCCGGAATACCCGATTGACGCCGATCAGTTTTCCTACCGCCGAAGGGCCAGCCACGACCTCGGCTCTGGCCGGGGGGCAGGACGGCAGCCTCTGGTTCGGCACCACCGACAGCGGGCTGAAACGGCTCCAAAACGGCATCGTCACGACCTATACCACCCGTGACGGGTTGCCGAGCAACAATATCCTGACTCTCCACATGGCAAGAGACGGCGTCTTATGGATCATTACGCAGGATGGTGGTATCTCCAGGAAAAAAGGCGACAAGTTCACCACTCTGTTTTCCAAAAGCCCCTGGCGAGTGATCGGCGAAGACCGGGAGGGGCTTGTCTTTACGGATCGCAACGACTATGCGCGTCTGTCCGGCAGCAAATTCGTGCCCCTGCCGCATTCCGGACAGAGTGAGTACGTCTTCAACTCTTTTCTCGCCGCAGACGGAACGCTCTGGTTTGCATCGGCCGGGGGATTGGTGACGGTTCAGCACGGCCAGGTGACCGTCAGTCGCCAGGGCATACCGCTGGGTGCCCATGTGCTGAGCATGGCGCAGTCGGGAAACGGCTGCCTCTGGATAGGGACCGATAGAGGCCTGATTCGGTATGAAAATGGCACGACATTCCTCTATGGAATCGCTTCCGGCCTGCCGGACGACAACCTGTTCTCACTTCTGTTCGATGTATCCGGCACGCTTTGGATCGGCGGAGACAGAGGTATCTTCCCGGTCTCGATTACCGATCTTGAACGCTATCGCCGCGGCGCATTGAAGACCATTCCTGTGCGCCTCTACGATGCCACAGATGGGATTCGCTCGATGCCGATCCAACTTCAAGCGCTTCGGACTAGCGATAACCGCCTGCTGTTTCTCGGGCCTCGTGGCGCGACCCTGGTCGATCCGGATTGTCTGGCGACGGACTTCATTCCACCGCCGGTCGTCATCGAGCGGGCCAGCGTCGATAAAAATGCCATCGACACACGCCATGTGCAACTTCTGGTTCCAGGTAAAGGCGATCTCGAAGTTCACTATACGGGACTGGACTTTGCGGATGCCGAACGGCTTTCTTTCCGGTACCGACTCGAAGGCTACGATAAGGACTGGGTAGACGCCGGAACCCGTCGGGTCGCCAACTATACGAATTTGCCGCCGGGGGACTATCGCTTTCATGTGATTGCTGGAAACAGCGATGGGGTCTGGAGCACGACAGGCGCCGAGTTCGAGTTTCAACTGTCTCCCTTCTTTTATCAGACCACCTGGTTCAAATTTGCCTGTCTGCTCCTGGTGGGGCTGTGCTCGTTGTCGGTGGCGCGTCTTTCGGTTGGGCAGCTTCAGCGCAGCAATCAGCGGCTGGAAGCGAAGGTATCGGAGCGCACCGAGCAGTTGAATCGTTCCCATGAGCAGATCGAAGCCGCAAATCGGCGTCTACAAGCCCTGGCGACGACCGACGGTATGACCGGCCTCGCCAACCATCGCGCCTTTCAGGAGCGCTTGCGGATCGAATTGGAAATTGTTGTTGCGACGGGCCGCGCCCTAACCCTCCTGCTGATGGACGTCGATAATTTCAAGACGTATAACGACACCTTTGGCCATCCGGCCGGGGATGAGGTGCTCCGCATCCTGGCAAGTCTGATCCGTGAGAACATCCGGGAGGGAGACTATGCCGCGCGGTACGGCGGCGAGGAGTTCGCGATCATACTGCCGGACACCCAGGAAGAGGCTGCCCTTGCTGTCGCCGAGCGGATCCGGTTCGTGGTGGCGGAGCACGCATTTCCCTGTCGACGGGTGACGCTCAGCATTGGTGTAGCGAAGCATGAGTCGCCGAAGGCAGCGGCGGAGACGTTTGTCGCACAGGCCGACAGCGCGCTCTACGCGGCCAAGCACGCCGGACGCAACCGTGTCGTGCTGGCTACCGCTAGAAGCGTAGCCGAAAAGTCAATTATTTTCTCGGCATTCCCAAATCCCCAAAGGAATTTGCGGTGACCTTGGAGAATCTTACCGTCAGAAGAA
>JAYUMV010000013.1:0-7006 GCA_043762265.1 Chthonomonadaceae bacterium
AAAGGCGTCAGTGCGCTTTGCCAGTGGCGAGCGCGTAGAACATGAAGCAGGCGGCCGCGCCCATGAGCGCGACTGCAAGCCAGCCGAACACGTTGGACCAGACGCGATTGGCCTGCCCTCCCATCACCTTCCGGTTGTTGCTGATCAGCATCAGCAGTACGATAAGCGGAGGAGCGACAACCGCGTTCAGTACGGCAGAGTAGAGCAGCGCCTTGATCGGACTGAATTTTTGGTAGAAGTTGAGCAGATAGCCCGCTATGGTCACGGCCATAATCGTCCAGTAGAACTTATCCGCGCGCCGGAACCTGCGGTAGAGTCCGTATCGCCAGCCCATCGTCTCGGAGACGGCGTAGGCCACCGATCCGGTCAAAGTGGGAATGGCGAGCAGGCCGGTACCGAGAATGCCGACCGTGAACAGCACGTAGGCAGCATTGCCCAATGGCTTCAGTGCCATCGCCGCATCCTGCGCCGTGTTGATGTCGGTCTTGCCGGTCGCATGGAGCGTGGCGGCCGTACAGACCATGATGAAGAAGGTCGCCATCTGAGAAGCTACCATCCCGATGACCGTATCGGCGCGAATGGCGCGTATTTCTGATTTGGTGACACGGTGGGTGCGCCGTCCCGGTTCGACGGCCGTACCCTCCGCGATCTCGTCCTCTACCGTCTCGCCAGCCTGCCAGAAGAACAGATAGGGCGAGATCGTGGTGCCGAGAAATCCGACGACCGTTAAAATGAATTCTGGACTGTGCTGCCAGTGAGGAATGAAACCGCGGGCCACGCCGCCCCAGTCTTTATGGACATTGGGCCATAGGGCCGTGACGACATAGGAGAGCAGCGCGAGAGCAAGCCACTTCAGGATCTTCACATAGTTGCGATAAGGAACGAACACCTGCAAAAGAATGATCGTCAGCGTAATGGCCGCGAGCCAGAAGTGAAACGGCAAACCAAATAGCATCCTGGCGGACGCGGCCATGACATTCAGGTCGGCATAGACGTTCGCGACATTGGCCCCGATCAGCAGGAAGACGGCTCCAAACAACATCCATTTCGGATAGTGCTCCTTGAGCACTCCCGCCAGACCTTTGCCGGTCACTGCACCGATGCGCCCGCACATCTCCTGTACCGCAATCATCAGCGGAATACAGATAGGGACGAGCCACAAAAGCGCATAGCCGAACTGCGCCCCCGCGACCGAATAGGTGCCGATCCCGGAAGGATCGTCGTCGGCAACGCCCGTAATCAGTCCAGGTCCGAGCTTTTGCAGAAATTTTTTGTCTTTGGCGTCGATCGCCTCACAGCGAGCGTCGGTCAGATCTTCTTCATCGATCTGTTGTTCGACGGGAGATTCGTCGGGAAAATCGACGGCAGGATCGCCCCGTTGCGCCTCTTTGCACTCTTCTGCCGAACTCTTCTCTTGAGGCATCTTTGTTCTCCCAAAACCGTTGTTGCTAAGGCAGTGGCCCGTGCGTGAAACTAGGATTAGAGGCTTGACGGACAGCGCTACGCAGTTGTTCCCTTGTTCCCTGTCTCGCCACACACGCGTTGTAACCAAGGAGTCGAAATTGGCATCTCCCCTTCCGATAGCAAAGTATACCGGTTGTCTGCTCGGCGCAGCTATCGGCGACGCACTGGCGACGCCCTTCACGGGTCTCAGTGTCGCCGACATCGCCGCGACAGGCCAGGTCGGCGAGTTCCGTCCTGCGCGTGAAGCCTGTACTTTTATCATTCCTCTTGGAGAGCTGCGCGAACTTGGAGAAGAGGGCTTTGGAGAGAGACTGACAGCGGGGCAGTGGACCGAAGACGTTCAGTTGCTCCTGGCGCTGGCAGATGCACTTATCGAGGAGAACGGCGCGTTCATTCCGGAGGCCTGGGCGCACTTTCTGGTCCGTTGGCTTAACGGAGCGCCGCGCTCCCCCGGCATCTCCACTCTTCAGACCGCCATCCAACTGCGCACCAGAGGCGTGGGGTGGGACGAGGCCGCCGACCCCGAAGGCGCAGGGTGCGGAGCCGCTGCTCGGGTCGCCCCGGTCGCTCTCGTCTACCCTGAGCAGTCTACACTGCGCACCTCCTTCGCTATCACACAGGCGCAGGTGACGCACGGCCACCCTGACGCGCAGGCAGCCGCGTTTGCGGTGTCAGAAGCGATCGCCCTCCTGTTACCTCTCGATGCCGCAAGCCTCGCCTCGTGGGATGGCGGCGCTTTTTTGGCGGAACTGATCGCCCGTGTAGAAGGCCAATCCCCACGCTTCACCGAATTTGCACGTTGCCTCCTTCCAGCAAAAAATCTGCTCGAAGATGAGGTCGAGTTCGCGACAGCGGTCCGCGTGCTCGGCACCTCCGGTTGGTCCCGTGAAGCGGTGCCCTGCGCACTTTTCTGCGTGGCGCACTCGCCGCAGAACTTCGAGACACTCCTCAGCCAGGTAGTCGCGCAGACCTCCGGATCGACAGAAGCGATCGCCTGCATGGTGGGTACACTCGCAGGCGCGATGCACGGGATCGATGCGATCCCGGTGCACTGGCGCATCGGTGTCGAGGCAGGCCAGGCGATTCTCACCACCGCACGTACGCTTCACGCTCTCGCCTCTCCCTGAAGTCTCCCCTTGACAAGAGGCAGGTCTTCCTTCTATCATAGAACTCTATTGCGGTCGAGCGACAACGTCCGATTTACCGGAAGACGAAAAGAGAAAAGGCGTGAACGAGGCGGGCGAACGAGAACGTCAAAATGGGCTCTTTGCCGAAGAGCGACAACGGGCGATTTTGGACCTCCTACGGCAAAAGGGCAAAGTCACGGTCGAAGAGTTGACCGTGACCTTTCATGTCTCGCCACCTACGATCCGTACCGACCTCTCGCGGTTGGAAGATCAGGCGCTGCTGCGCCGTACGCATGGCGGCGCACTGGCCATCGGCAACACTCTCTACGAACCGCCCTACGCCGAACGCGCCGTCCTGCGCCAGCGGGAGAAACGCGCCATCGCCCGGGCCGCCGTGGGTCTGGTACATGAAGGCGAAACGCTGTTGCTGGATGCTGGCACGACCTGTCACGAGATCGCCCTGCTGCTGAAAGAGTTCTACCGGCTCACCGTCGTCACCAACTCGCTCACCTCGGCGCAAGTGCTATCGGAGAACGACAATATAGAGACCATCGTGATCGGCGGCACGCTTCAGGCGCGCCGATGCGCGACTCTTGGGACGCTTGCCGCGCACTTTTTGGACCCGATCCGCTGCGACCGCGCCTTCGTCGCCGTCAGCGGCGTTCACCCCTCGGCAGGCTTCACGGTCGTCGATTTCGATGCGGCTCAGGTCAAACGCAAGATGATGGAAAAGGGCAAACAGGCGATCGCTGTCGCGGATTCGAGCAAATTGGGCCAGGTCGCCTTCGCCTGTGTCGCCTCGCTCTCCGCCGCAGATCTCCTCATCACCGACTCCGGGGCGTCGGTAGAGGATCGGCTCGAATTGGAAACCGCGGGCCTCCGCGTCCATATCGCCGGTTAGGTTCCCAGCCAGGGGACGCCGGGGTTCTCTACGGGGCGGCCTTCTGCGATGGCGGCGGGGTTGGAAGCGCAGAGTCGGTATGCGGTCTCAATGTCGTACATCTCGATGAGTTTGCGGTAAGCGCCGCGCAGGGTCGGGGGACGCCAGGTCGGAGAGTGGCTGTCGGAGGAGACAAGCCCGGCCATCCCCTGCTCCAGAATCCAGGTGCAAGCGGAGAAGGCTTTTTTGCCGTTTACGCCCTCGATGCTCATGGCGGTCAGTTGGAGCAGTGCGCCCGCTTCGACAAACTCGCGCACGAGTTCCGGATCGCGCTGGACATTCATATTGCGTTCCGGATGCGCCAGCACGGGGCGGATCCCCGCGGCGACGATGCGCGCCAGGGCGTCTGCGGTCCAACTGGGGAGATGATCGAAGGGGGGCTCGACCAGGCAATATTTGCCTGCGTCTGCCAGCGACAGCACTTTGCCCTCCAGCAGCTCTTCTGCCGTTTCCGGGCGCAGAGGGATCTCCTGGCCAGGTAAGAGCGAGATGCGTTGGCCCGCCTTCCGCCGCAAGAGTTCGGTCTGAACATCTGCGGTCAGACGGCGCAGGAGCTCCGGAGTGTTCTCGCGTCCCCCCCAATACCGGTGCGGCGTCGCGATCATCACACGGGTTCCGTAGCGCGCGGCGACGCAGAGCATGCCCAGCGAACCTTCGTAGGACTCGGAACCGTCGTCGATGCCGGGCAGAGGATGCGAATGGATATCGACCCCCTCGGAGAAGCGATGTCTCGGTGATTGCGGTACGATCAAGAGGACACTCCTTGCGAAATTGCAGGATGGGACGCGTTCGGCCCATTCTTAACACCTTACAGTTCGGCTTCAGAGGGCCGAACCCCTGCCGAGAATCGCCATGTCGAAGACGCAGCAGCGTAGTGTGCGCCAACTCGGTCTGTTTTGTCTGACGGTCGTCGTGCTCGCACTGGCGGTGGCGGTTCCATTGGGCTGCGTCGGGGTCGCGCTGCGCGTGGGTGGAGGATCGCTCGGAGAAGGGATTGCGCTCGGACTGGCGCTCGCCCTGATAACCCGCACACGACGACCATGGCTGATCTACCTGGCGTTGGCGCTCAGTATACTCACCTTCGTTCCGCTTGCTCACGAGTGGCCGCCGGGAGATGCGTGGGATGTCCATCCCTGGCACGGGGCGCCGCCGATCGTCTATGGCTACCTGGATGGCCTGCGCACGCTGCTCTATCTGCTCGGGATTCCCTGGCCCTTCGCCCGATTCGGGCATCACGCGCCCGATCCCATTGCGATCCTGTCACCCGTGGAAGAGGTCCCAGAAGGCGATTATGGAGACGATTCGGAGAAACCGTAGCGCCCTCCCTGGCGTCTTAAAGAGTATTGAAGAGGGTGAAGTTCGACTGGAACGCCTTCCGTCAGACTCAAACAATACCCATGAGCCCAAATTAACGCGCATCCAGTCGAAAGGAGATGTGATGAACCAACCTTTACCCGAACCGATTCCCAACCGGCGTATCTCCTGGCGGCTCGTGCTGGTTGTTCTTGCCGCTTTTCTGTTGGGCGGATTCCTGCTGCCCAATCTCGAGATCCGCTGGTATGAGCCGCATAGCAAAGCCGAAACGGGATCGAGTCTCGGCGTCGTGTCGGAAGCGTCTGCTCCCCTGGCGGAGTCGGAGATGTACGCCCGCGCCGCGCAGATCGCTGGCCCCGCCATCGTCAAGATCGATACCCAGCAAAACGTTGCGCCCGACATCCAGAACCAGGGTTGGATGGAAGGCGAGTCGCAGGTGCAGAAGTCGGAAGGCTCCGGCATCATCATCAACAAGAACGGCGATATTCTGACCAACGAACATGTGGTCGGCCCGGTGAACGAGGCGGGCAAGCAGATCTCTGTGACGCTCAACGACGGCACCGGCCGCAAAGTCCCCGGAACCGTGATCGGCGCGGACCATCAGACGGACGTGGCGCTCGTCCATATCGACGCGACCAACCTGCACGCCGCGCGAATCGGCACCGTCCAGGGCCTCGTGCCCGGCCAGTTGGCGGTCGCCATCGGCAATCCCCTCGGCTTCCAGTTCACTGTGACACACGGCGTCATCAGCGCGCTGGGCCGACCGATCGCCGAAGGCAACGACGGGCGTGTTTATGAGAACCTGATCCAGACCGATTGCGCCATCAACCCCGGCAACTCGGGCGGCGGACTGGTCAATATTCAGGGACAGGTGATCGGGATCAATACCATCGTCGCCAGCCACGCGCAGGGGATAGGTTTCGCGATTCCCATCGATACCGCACTGCGGGTCGCGGAAGAGTTAAAACGATTCGGACGCGTGAAACGCCCCTGGCTCGGCCTGCTGGCGATGACCAACAACAGCGCCTTCGCCAACTACTACAACCTGCCCAACATCGTCGGCGTGGTCGTGCTGCGCCTTTCCGGGAACGGTCCCGGTGCAGCGGCAGGCATCCGAAGCGGTGACATTCTCACCAAGATCGACGGAAAAACGCTGCATTCGGCCGAGGAGTTCAAGGCCATTGAGCGGAAGCTCGCCATCGGGCAGAAGGTTGCTGTCGAACTGATGCGCGGCGATCAGTCCGGCAAAGCGACCCTCACTGCGGGCGAAGCTCCATGATTTTTCAAGAGAGCGCGAACGGAAAAAGCGGAGGGAAAGCATTGCGGTCTATCGTACTGGTATCGGGGGGCATGGATTCGTGTGTGACGGCGGCGATTGCGCAGACAACCGGGGTCGAACTCTGCTTTCTGCATCTGAACTACGGACAGCGCACAGAGCGGCGGGAACTTCAGGCGTTTTCGGATCTGGCGGACCACTATGCCGTTCCGGAATCAAACCGTCTGGTCGCGTCCATCGCGCATCTTGCAGCCATCGGTGGCAGCAGTCTGACCGATTCCACGATCCCTGTCACACAGGCCGATCTGGAGAATACGGAGATTCCCTCGTCCTACGTGCCGTTTCGCAATGCTCATATCGTCAGCGTCGGGGTTTCGTGGGCGGAGGTGATCGACGCCAAGCGGATCTATATCGGCGCGGTTTACGAAGACAGCAGCGGCTACCCGGACTGTCGCCCCGAATACTATGCTGCGTTCAACCACCTGATCGCGCTCGGCACGGCGGCGGGCGATATTCGGGTAGAGACACCGATCATCACCCTCACCAAAGAGGCCATCATTCGCCGGGGCCTGGAGCTTCAAGCCCCTCTGCATCTCACCTGGAGCTGTTATCAAAACGAAGATGTAGCCTGCGGGGTCTGCGATAGCTGTGCCCTGCGTCTGCGCGGCTTCCAGCAGGTCGGGATCGAGGATCCAATTCCCTATGTCGTGCGTCCTCACTATGCTGGGTAGCCAGCAGGAATGTGATCTTACCGATTTGAGAAGCTTTTGTGCAACGCTTGCCCACGCGCCAGTTGGGCAAGAATCTCTGTCATGCGTTTTTGCCGGGTTTCGGGGCGTTTGGCGGTCTGGAGGCGATAGTAAATCGCGTAGAGGTTTCTGCGAT
>JAYUMV010000014.1:0-4129 GCA_043762265.1 Chthonomonadaceae bacterium
GGAGGCGCTGGCGGCGATCGACCTATCGACGATCGCCCTCTTGTTGGGGATCATGGTCGTCATCCATTATGCGACCGCTTCCGGGCTTCTCGACGCCATCGCGCACGCTCTCGTGGACCGCAGCCGAAGCGGCCTTCAACTTTTATGGATTGTGATGCTAGCTTCTGGACTGCTCTCCGCCCTGTTTGTCAACGATACGATCTGCCTGCTGATGACGCCGCTCGTGCTCACAGCCACGCTGCGCAAGCGGCTGCCGCCGGAACCGTACCTGCTGGCCCTCGCCACGAGCAGCAACGTGGGCTCGCTCATGACGCTTACGGGCAATCCACAGAATATGCTCATCGGGCAGTCTTCGGCCTGGACCTGGGGTGCGTTTGCGCTCCGCATGGTTCCCATCGGACTGGTCTGTCTCGTCGTCAACGGTGGTGTGCTCTCCCTGCTCTACGGGAAGCGCCTCGTCCCGGCAGAGCAAACGGACGCCTCTGAGACTGCGGAGCCCACGCTGCCGCTTCAGAAGAGATTGGCGACCAAAACGGTTCTGGTTCTGGTCGGTCTGCTTGTTGCGTTCCTGTGCGGGGTGCCGATGGAGACCGCAGCGCTGACGGCGGCAGTCGCTATGATCCCGCTCGCCAACCGTGAGCCTAAAGAGACGTTTGCAGCGGTAGACTGGTCGCTTCTGCTCTTCTTTGCGGGGCTGTTCGTGGTGGTCGCCGGGGTGACGAAAGCGGAGGGCGCCTGGCTGACGCAGCAGATGCCTGCCTTCACGCGGGACGCGACCCGCCTGGAGGGGCTGACACGCTTCTCAACCGTCTCGGTAGCGGGGAGCAATCTCTTCAGCAACGTACCGTTGTTATGCTCCTGCGCCGGGATATGGTGCATGCGCCTCATGCGCCGCTCCTCTGGCTGGCGCTGGCCGCTTCCAGCACCCTGGCCGGTAACCTGACCCTGGTGGGCAGTGTGGCGAATCTTATCGTCGTCCAGAAGGCGAAGAAGCGATGCGCGCTCTCCTTCTGGGCCTTCCTCAAGGTCGGCGTGCCTTCTACTCTCCTGACATTCCTGGTGAGCATTCTGATGCTATGGTGCTACACGGCGCTGCATTGGGTACGCTAGTTACGTGCCGATATTACGTGTCCCACTGCTCAAACATACGTAGTTTCCCGAATGGTTTTGCCGTAGGTTCCGGGTTACAATACAGTTGACAATCACACAACTCCCTCGGTGCAGGTCGGCGCCGAGAGAGAATCTGAAAAAGCCTGCGGGGCGAACCTCCGCAGGCTTTTTCAGTACTTCCCGTAAGCGGTTAGGACAGGGGGGCGACTTCGGCGAGTTCGCCGGTGAAGCCAGTCAGGTGGGCTTCGGTGATGCGGACCGGGACAAGTTTGCCCACCAGGGAATCTGCGGAGCGGGTACCGCCTGCGGGAACCGTAAAGTTGACGGTTTTCAGGGTGCGGGTGTAACCGCTCAAGCGGTTGGGATCGCGCTGGCTGCGGCCTTCGACCAGGATTTCAAACGTCTGCCCCACTTGCGAGCGGTTGATCTCGACGGTGATGCCGTTCTGCAGCGCGATCAGGGCGCTCAGGCGGGCGATCTTGACAGGGTGCGGCACTTGATTCTCCAGGACGGCGGCCTTGGTGTTCGGGCGCGGACTGTAGGCGAACATGAAGGCGGAGTCGAAGCGGGTCTCTCGCACAAACTGCATGGTGTTCTCGTACTGCGCATCGGTTTCGCCGGGATAGCCGAGCATGATGTCGGTAGTGATCGAGATGCCGGGCACACGGGCACGCAGTTTCGTGACGATCTCCTGGTAGCGTGCAACCGTGTAGCCCCGGTGCATCTCGGCCAGCAGTTCGTCGTCCGCGACCTGGAGGGGCAGATGGACATGCTCGCAGACGGCGTCGAGTCGACCGATGGCGTCGATCAGATCGTCGGTAAAGTCGCGTGGATAGGGAGAAGTGAATCGGATGCGCTGGATGCCGCGAATGGCGTCGATGTCGGTGAGCAGGTCGCAGAACGGGACGCGGCCTTCCGGCATGTTCTTGCCGTAGGAGTTGACCGTCTGGCCCAGTAGGGTGACCTCACGGGTGCCCGCGCGGGCCAGCCCTTCGATCTCCATCAGGATCTCCTGCGTCGGGCGGCTGCGCTCCCGACCCCGCGTGAGGGGCACGATGCAGAAGGTACAGAACTTGTCGCAACCGTACATGATCGGGACATGCGCCTTCAGCTTCGGCTTGCGCTCGACGACCCGCTGCGGCACATCGGAGACGATGGCGCCCTTGCGCGCAGGCAGTTCCAGCGCCGTAAGCGTCGCATTATGCGGCTGCGATTTCGCGGGCAGCAGCGTCAGGGGGATCAGGTTGCGGTATTCGCGCTGCGCCTGTCGGTCCGCCGTCGCCTCTTCCGTATCTTCGCCTTTCGCCTGCCGGATCAGAATTGGGAGAGAGGCGATATTGCCCGTTCCCACGACCATATCCACAAAGGGGGCGCGGCGCTTGATGGCGGCGCTTTCGACCTGCGCCATGCAGCCGCAAACGCCGATGATCATATCGGGGCGATCACGCTTCAGCTCCTTAAGGTGACCGAGTTCGCTCCAGACCTTCTCTTCGGGCTTGGCGCGCACCGAACAGGTGTTGAGGAGCACGACCTCGGCCTCCGCCGCCGTCGCGACAGCCCGGTAGCCCATGCCTTCCAGATAGAGGCTCATCTGCTCGGAGTCCTCCTCATTCATCTGGCAGCCCCACGTCATGATATGGTAACCGGGGGCGCGCTCCGCCTCTTCCACGTCCTGCGCGGCCGGCAAATTCAAAACCTCAATCGACATCGTTTCCATTCCTCATCACACCTACACAAACGTTTTGCACCTGTTTTAGTATAGCACGGCCCGCTATCCCCCGGCAAACAGAAGAAGAACAATATCGTCGCCAGACGCATCCTTCGAGGGTGCTAGCATTTTGCGGGATGTTGCACCTTCGCGCAAAGATCGATAGGCGCCGGCTGGCGTAGTAGAGGCCGGGCTTTGCAGGACGCTAAATTCCACCCTAGAAAGTTCCCAGAAGAGAGGAACGCGATGCCGACACTCTATATCTGCCTGCATATGCTATTGAGCTTCATCTGCCTGATGACGGTGCTGCGACTGCGGAATCACGTATGGCCCTGCCGCACACTGGGTGTGCTGATTTTTTGGACTCTGGCTGACCGGTTTCGTTATCGAGCGCCGTTCGGACTGGACATGGCAAACCATGCAGTTGCCAGGATCCGGATGGGTGTTTATGATCAATCTCTCGCTGGAGGCGGGCGTGGTTCTGCTGGGGATCCTATGGAGCAGAGCGCACGATCGTAAGGCGCGTGTGCGTGCCGCCCTGTTTTCGCCGCTTCTGCTAAGCGCCGCCCTGGCGAGCTATGCCTGGTACTTTCAGCCGCTACCGCCCGCGTTGACCGGCGTTGCGGATACGAATGGCTACTGCCTCCAGACCTCCCGAGACAGTTGCAGTGCCGCTGCGGCCGTCACGCTGCTCGCTGTCCATGGGATTCGCACGACGGAAGCCAGGATGGCTGCGCTCTGTCTGACGCGCGCCAGCTTGGGTACTCCCCATCTCGGCCTCTATCGCGGTCTCTCCGTTGCAGCAGCCTCCTGCAGTCTGCGGCCACGCGTCATCCATTTCGCCGATCTCTCCGACCTCCGCAAAGGACCTTACCCCTGTCTGATCTCCGTAGGGCTAAAGAATGGCTGTCCGCCTGCCATTCGTGAAAGGTTGATCTCGATGGGCTGGGAGCAAGGACTGCATCATACGGTCGTCGTGTTGGGTGCCGACGCAAAGGAGCCCTGGGTCTCGGTCTTCGATCCCACCAACGGACACGAACGCTGGCCCCTCGCCGATCTCGACTCTCTCTGGGACAACTATGCCCTGATCCTCACCCCCCGCTGAATTCCCAGCAGCAGCGCCTACAGATTTTCCGAGTTTCAGCAACTGCCTGGTAGTATTCAGGCAGAATCGTGGATCTTATAGAGGAGAGGGGAAAGTGAAGACCGCTTACAACTTATCGAAAGAGGTGTAAAGATGAAATGGGAGTTTTTGGGTGTGCAGGAGTTGCGTGAAGGCTTTGCGGGAAAAGGCCATGTCTACGCGATGTC
>JAYUMV010000015.1:0-35812 GCA_043762265.1 Chthonomonadaceae bacterium
GGGCTCGAAAAGGCGACACCTTCCAATGTTCGCACGTTTTTGGAGCGGCACCAGGAGGAGATGTTCCCCAGCCCCACCCATGGTCGTCTTGAACTGAACGAGCCCAAAACTACCTACGAAGAGATCTTAAAGGATTTCTTTGTAAACGTACTGGACCGTCCTTCGGACGAAGCCCTTATCATGCTTTGGACGCTGGCGTTCGAGCTCTCGTTTTTCAATATCGAGCAGCATGCCACCGAGCGTCTGCAGTCCCTCTTCGGCGACATGGCCGAACCCGGCGAATAAGTGCGCGTGGAAAGATTGTAGATTTATGTTCGATTTACGTGATCTTCGGCCCGGACTGCTGTTCTGGTGCGATACCGCCCGCAACGGGATCGGTCAGCAGTTCAGCGACAAAGAGTTTCGCCCGGTGCTGATTGTGAGCGTGTTGCCGGAGTACGGCGGAGTCGCTGTCTATCCGTGCAGTCGCCTGCGTGATCTCGAAGGCCGCAGCGACCAGATCAGCGAACCGTTCGGCGAGACCGAAACCCATATCGTCTACGGCATGGGGCTCTTTATGATTCAGCCCGACGACCTGCATCCCCCGACCACGCCCTGGTCCGAGTGGAGTTCCTGGAGGCAAACGCATCGCCGGGTCATCGAAGACGATCTGCGCATCCTCCGTCACCGCCAATCCGAGCAGAAGCCTCGCGCCTCCTCCGCGCCCGCCTCTCCTACTCTGAACACCCGGCTCAGCGATACGCTGAACGCGGAAACCCTCGCCCGCCTGGAAAAACTGCGTCAGCCCCCTCCCGCGCCTCCCAAAGCGCCCGTAGCGCCGTCCGCTCCCAAACCCAACCTGCCGCCCAAGTCACCGGTCGATCTTTTTAAACAGGCCGTCGATTCCATCCTACCCTACCACATCCTGCGCCCCGAAGACGAAGACGAAGACGAAGGGCAATCGCCTCCTCAACGCGGCAAACCCCTCAAACACAAGCGCAAATAGCCCTGCCAAACCTCGGCGAAGAAAGAGAAAGCTGATGAAAACTGTCCATTCTGTTTTGGCTGTCAGCGCTTTGAGCATGCTCGCTATCAACAGCGTTGTTTCGGCTCAGGAGACGCCTGCGCCGAAGACTCCGGTCGAAAAGACTGCGCCTGTCATTGAAGCGGGAGCGATGGCTCTGCTGCAAAAGAACCAACAGGCGATGTTCGCTCTCAAGACCTACTACGCTGAGTGCCGTACTATCAAAACCAGAGAGAAACCTGCGCCAGGGCGCCCTAGAACGTCGTATGAGATCTCTACGTTGACGGCGGCGAAACCGAACAGGATGCGTTACGATGGCTGGAATAGGAAGACAGATCCCGCTACAAACGGGTGGACAATACCGACTGATACAGCGGTGTACACGTTTGCCTGCGATGGTAAGGAGAACTGGCTACAGTACGGCACAATGTACCGTAAGACCGATCGAATAACTGCTGCGTCTATGACGACGATTTTAGAACCCTGGGAAGGTTTTTACGCTCGGGCCTCTTCTCCGTATGGAATAGCCTGCTATTATCAGAAGCAGAAGGAGCTTCGCGAAGTGCGCCTGGTAGGGAGTGAAATGGTCGAAGGAATGCTCTGCGACAAAGTGTTGGTGGACGATCTGTCGAGCTACAATGGGCAGAAGGTCGAAACTCGCAAGACATGGTATATCGGCCCTGACCGCCTGGTGCGTCGGTGCGTCAGCTATGTCCGTTTCGACGATAGTCCTGGCATAACTCGGGATGCGACCCTCTGCAACATCCGCGTGAATGTGCCCGTCAACCCTACGATCTACGCCTACGCTCCGCCGCCCGGCGTTACTCTGGAGAAGCCTGAGCCGGTGGTTCCTCTGCTGGCAAGCGGGGTGATGGCACCCGACTTCACGGCGCTGGACGCGGAGCAAAAGCCCGTTAAACTCTCGGACTACCGGGGCAAGGTGGTCGTCATCGATTTCTGGGCGAGCTGGTGCGGGCCATGTATCGCCTCGATGCCTCATACGCAGGCGGTCGCAAAAAAACTACAACATCAGGGTCTGCCTGTCGTGTTATTGGCGGTAGATAATAGCGAGGAGCGCGCCGCCTTTGAGACCTGGGTTAAAATGAAGAGCGCGCCCCTCTCTGCTCTTTGCTTCGTGCATATCCCGCCGAAAGAAGACGTGAGTGGCAAACTTTTTCACGTGACAGGTATCCCGACGCAGTATGTGCTGGACAAAGATGGTGTCATCTGCGCCTCGTTTGTCGGTTATGCCGGTCCTATGAACGCTCTTGAGAAGGCGATCCGCGCGGCGCTAGCGGGGCACAAAGATAAATGAGAAGAGTAGGGGCAATCACGGTACGACACAAGGGCAAGAGCTGGTATGGTAAAATAGCGATGCAAATCGGCCTTTTCAATTCAAACCGTCGAGGTGAACGTCTCTTCTATGGATCCGCCGCGTCTGACTCTCTTTTCTACCCCTCTGGTCTCTACCTGGGTGCTCGACGAAACCCACCGTATCCTATTCGATGCGGGGGACGGAGCGACAGCGCTTCTGGAGGGCAAGATCCATCGCGCCGACATCGTCGCCCTGACTCATGCGCACCGGGACCATATCGCAGGTTTGCCGCAACTGCTCAATCTGCGCGGGGGAGTGGCGGCAGCGAATGGGCAGCCTCTGCGCATCTACCATCCGGAAGGCAGTGGCTCGCTACAGGCCTTCGGACGCTTTCTTTGCCAGTTCGACGCCATGACGGCCGGACAAACGGTCTGGCAGGCGCTCCAGCCTGACGACCAGGTGCCGCTGGACGACGGTCAGTTTCTACGCGCCTATGCGACCAGCCACATTCCTGGCCCCGACAATGGCCGCACACGCAGTCTCGGATACCATATCGGGCGGGTCGTGGAGCGCCTGCGTCCGGAGTTGCGGGGTCTCTCCCAGGCCGAACTCGACCGCCTGCGCACAGAGGGCGGGCGCGAATCCATCACCCGACCAGAAGAAGAAATCCTGTTCACGATCTCCGGCGATACCACCACCCTCACCCCGGACTCGCTGGCAGGCACCCGCTTTCTGCTGCACGAGTGTACCTTCCTCGACACAGAGGAGACGCAACGTGCCGAGGCTCGCGAACGCGGTCACGAACACTCCTGCCTGAGTGATGTGCTGGCTCTGGCACAGGCCGCCAATGTCGAGCGTCTCGCTCTCTATCATATTTCGAAGCGCTATACGGACGAGGAGATCGTGCGCTCCATCCGGACCGAATGCAGCCGCCGCGATGTGAAATTTCGGGTCAGCGCCGCACTTCCCGGCCGCCTCTACCACGATCTCTTCTCCCAGACCATCTGGCCCCACAAAGGATGACCATCCTCAATCGACTGCTGCCCCGCCCCTTTGAGAATCTGACGATTACTACCCTTTCCGTGGAGAAACCGAGAATGAGCGCCCTATCCACACAAGCCGAGAACGCTCTCCAGGCGAAAAGAGAAGCACTCTTTGACGAGTTACGCCGCTTGGCGCACCGCAAGAGCCGCATGGTAAGATGGCTGCGGCTCCCCTGCAGAAGTTACTTCATCGAGTACAAGCCAGCGATGCCAGATACTTTTCGGAGGATGAGATGCAGGCGCTGCTGGGCTTGCTCACGGTCCGCAATCATCACATGGTCAATCTGCGCAGTATTCCCGACCTGCCCCTCGCCGTTTTGAAGGCCCTGGAGCAGATCGGAGACAGTCGGGCAATCGAGCCTGTAAAACGCCTCACGATGGGTCGGGCCAATCGCCGCTACCATCAGGCAGCACAGGAGTGTCTGCGCTATTTCGAACACCATGGCGAGGAACGGAATCACAATCGGTCTTTGTTACTGCCTTCGTCGCCAGAGGCTGGAGCGAAGACATTGTTGCGAGCAGGAACCCGGAGGGTAGAGGCGCAGGCGGAACAACTATTGCGGGCCACGAAATATGAGGAGCGAGAATGACGGAGTCGTTGAGAGTGGGATTGGTCGGTTGCGGCGGCATGGGAAATGAGCATCTGCGCATCATCGCCGGGATTCCTGGAATCGAACTTGTCGGTGTATGCGACTATCGAGAGGGGCGTGCGCAGCGCATGAGCGCTCAGCACCATGTCCCCTGCTGGCTCGACTACGAACAGTTTCTGGACGAGGCGCGGCCTGAGGCCGTGCATATCTGCTCGCCTTCCGGGTTGCACGCGGTGCAGGGCATTGCAGCGGCAGAGCGCGGCATCCATGTTCTGTGCGAGAAGCCACTTGACATCGACCTGGAGCGTGTAGACGCCTTGATTGCCGCCTGCGACGCGCACGACGTGAAACTGACCTGCATTTTTCAGCGCCGCATGAGCAGAGGAGCGCAGGTTGTGCAGCAGGCGATTGCCGACGGGAAGATGGGACGAATCCTCTCATGCAGCGTTTCCGTGAAATGGTGGCGCTCGCAACTCTACTACGACAAGGACGACTGGCGCGGCACCTGGGCCTTAGACGGCGGCGCCCTCACCAATCAGGGGATCCATTCGCTCGATCAGATGGTCTGGATGGCCGGACCAGTCGCAGAGGTCGAATACGCCCACCTGGAAACCGCCAACCATCGCATGGAGGCAGAAGATTTTGCGCTGGCAGTCGTGCGATTCGTCAGCGGAGCACGCGGCACCATCGAAGTGACGACCTGCTGCCAACCCGACCTCGCAACACGATTGGAGATCTACGGGACACAGGGCGCGGCAGCGCTCGAAGACGCCCGTGTCGTACGCTTTGGCCTGGACGGTGTCGATCTGCTCGACACCCTGGAAGATCGCGGGCAGATGCATGGTGGCGGCTCCGACCCCTGGGCTATCAGCCTGAGCGGCCACGATGCCCAGATCCGCGACTTCTACGCCGCCATCGCCGAGAATCGTCCGCCTCTCGTCGATGGCCGCGAAGCCCGCCACGCCGTCGATCTTCTGGCCAAGATCTACGCAAAGGCTTTTCCCGGTCGAAAACTTGGTGGCACAGGCCGCCATTCAGGTCTGGAGTAGCAGGAACCTTAATGGCGGCCTGCGATGCCCTAGACTTGCGCCATGCCGCCATCCACCGTGAGTTCGATGCCGGTGATAAAGCTGCTGTCGTCACAGGCGAGGAAGAGAGCGGGCTTTGCGATCTCATCGACATGACCGACACGACCGAGCGGGACCTGTGCAGCCATCTGCGTCTTGAAGCCTTCGACCTGCTCGGCGGTCATTCCGCTTTTGCCAAGGATAGGCGTATCGATGGGACCGGGGGCGAGAACGTTGACCCGGATCTTGCGCGCTTTGAGATCCGCCGTCCAGGTACGTGCGAAGGAGCGGAGTGCGGCTTTCGTGGCTGAGTAGGCGGTGAACGCCTCGGCGCCCATGCTGCCAGCGATAGAACCATTGAGAATCACCGATCCGCCGTCTGGAATCAGGGGCAAGAGTTTCTGTACGGTGAAGAAGGTGCCCTTAACATTCACATTGAAGACTCGATCGAACTGCTCCTCCGTCACCTGCCCGAACGGAACGAAGTCACCGATCCCAGCGTTCGCGAAGATGACATCGACTTTGCCGTAGTTCGTGGCGATATAGTCCTGAAGCCTGTCAAGATCGGCGAGGTTGGCGATGTCTCCGACGAAGCCCTCCACGTTCGGTCCGGAGCTCTGGGCGGCCTCGTCGGTCTCCTGTTTGCGACGCCCCGTGATGATAACCTTCGCGCCTTCTGCGGCGAAGAGTTGCGCCGTCGCCAGTCCCATGCCGCTGTTGCCCCCGGTAACCAGAGCTATCTTCCCATCAAGTTTTCCCATTGTCGTTTCCTTTCTCATGCAGTCCGGCGTCGGTCGCTGTCATGAGGACCAGCGTACCCGCCTTTGTGGGCTGTTGCTGGAATCTACGCCCCGTGAAAGTTCAATAGTTCCATAATTCGGAACTATTGCAGAATGATCTCCGCGATCCTGTTATGGGCTAACACTCTGATTCTGCGACACGTAGGAAACCTGTATATACCGTCTGTATATGCAACATGTGCCTGCACTCGCATAAACTTGTTTGGGAGCGGCATCTCGAATGCCGTAAATAGAAACTATGAGACCTCTCTTACATCCCTCCGTGGAAGACATCACCGTGGAGGACATCCTGTACGCGTTGTCCGACCCTGTACGTGTGGCGATCTTTGCCAACATCGCCGGTTCGGCCTGTGCGCAAACCTGTTCGAGTTTCCTGAACGTCCGTGCAACGTCCATCCCGAAGTCCACGCTGTCCCGGCACTTCAAAATTTTGCGAGAATCCGGCCTTATCCGCAGCGAACGTCAGGGCACCGAGATGCACAATACTTCCCGCTGCGCGGAGATAGAGCAACGCTTTCCCGGACTGTTGCAAGCTATTGTGGACGCATTCAACCTCCAGCGAACCACAGGAACCTCCCGCGAGGGAGGAAATATAGAACCCTTTCGGGAACTCTAGGGCGGCAGGAGGCGCGCTCTACGGTGAGCCCCCCGCGAACCCGGAGAAGGGTACCCTCTGCACAATGGACAATGTTTTCGCTGCAATCGATATCGGCACCAACTCGATCCGCCTGGCTGTCGTGAAGGTGGAAGAGGGCCAACGCCTGAATACCCTGGCTATCCATCGTGAGGTGGTGCGGCTGGGGGAAGGGGAGTTCGAAACCAACCGGATGACGCCTGCCGCCATCGAACGGGGCGCGCTGGTATGCGCCCGGTTTGCGGATGTCGCGCGGGGTTACAATGCGCAGGACATCGTCGCATTCGCCACCTCCGCTGTCCGCGAAGCCGACAATCGTGACGACTTCATCGAGCGTGTGCGCGAGACCGCCGACATCGAAGTGCGCGTGATTTCCGGGGTCGAAGAGGCTCGCCTCATATGGCTCGGAGTCTCGAGCGGGATCGAACTCGGCAGTCGTCGTGCGATCGAGATCGATATCGGCGGCGGCAGCACCGAAGTCATCATCGGCAACGCCACCGAGCAGTTCATGCTTGAAAGCATGAAACTGGGCGCCGTGCGGCTCTCCAACCATTTTTTCACCCACGATGGCCCTGTCTCTCCCGAAGCCTTTGAGAAGGTGCAGTTTTACGTGCGGGGCGTGGCCAGTCAGGTGATTCGCCGCGTCAAGGAGCATGGGTTTGAGCTGGCGGTCGGCAGCGCCGGAACGATCACAGCGCTTGCGGAGCTTGTCTCCCGCCGCCATCCGGGGGAGAACACAGGCGGACGCCAGGTCTCCTTTAGTCTGGTCGATCTGCGAGAGACCGTGCAGATGCTGTGTCGCCTCCCGCTGGAAGAGCGGCGCAAAGTACCGGGAATGGATCCAGGACGCGCAGAGATCATTCTGGGCGGCGCAGCCACGCTTTTGACGTTGATGGAAGTGTTTGGCATCGAGCGCATGAGCGTCAGCGAACGCGGCCTGCGTGACGGCATCCTGCTCGACCACCTGTTGCGCGAGGGCGAGGCCCGCGAGCATTTCCAGGCGCTCAGCGTGCGCCGCCGCAGCATCCTCCAACTCGGGCGCGCCTGCGCCTACGAAGAGGAACACGCAAAGCATACCGCCTTCCTCTCCCTGCGGTTGTTCGATGAGTTGCAGCGTCTCAATGAGAACACCTATTCGCACCGCGAACGGGAGCTGCTCGAATACGCCTCATTCGTCCACGACATCGGCGCGTTTCTTTCGCACTCCAACCATCAGAAACACGCCTACTACCTCATTCGCAATTCCGACCTGCTGGGCTTCGACGATACGGAGATCGACATCATTGCGAACGTGGCGCTCTACCACCGCAAAAGTATGCCCAAAAAACGGCACGAGAATCTTACGGGTCTCAGTCGCGAGGAGCGGCGGCTCGTCAGTATTCTGGCGGCCCTGCTGCGCGTCGCCGAGGGCATCGACCGCAGCCACCTCGGTCTCGTCAAGGACATTCGGCTCGATCTGCTCCTCAATCCCAGACGCTTTGTCCTCACGCTACAGTCTGAAGCCGACTGCCAGTTGGAGATCTGGGGCGTCCAGAACAGTCGGGATCTGTTCGAGTATGTGCTCGGAGCGCCTCTTACCGTGGAAGTCGAGATTCCCCAGGCGCTTCGTCCTTCCACTCCCATAAAATCATAGGCCGGGAAATCCGTTTCGGATACGAGGCTACGCGAGAACGCAACTGTCCTCACAGACACAATCCCCTCACAGACGCAAGAAAACGCCGCCGGTAGATACCGGCGGCGTCGTGCTTATAGCCTCTCAGGCTTCGGGTGAAGCCACGGAGGTTCGGGAACTAGTGTGCGGGAGGCGGGGGAGCAGCGCCGGCTCCTCCGCGTCGACCGCCGCCCTGGGGCTGCGGATGATCTTTGAGGTAGGTTTCCAGCATGGTCTTCTGGCTGGGCGTCAGAACCGCCATGATCTTCTCATGCGTGGCTTTCCGCAGATCCTGCATCGCCTGCTGATCCACCTGACCGCCGTTTGCCTGGGCCTCCTGGAACTTGGCCTGCATATCTTTCTGGCTGTCCGTGGAAATCGTGGTGATCTTGGTTTTCTGATCAGCCGTGATTTTCATATCGCCCATCACTTCGACAGGAATGCCAGCTCCACGGAAGGCGGTCAGTTCTTTGGTCATGTCCGGCACCATCTTGGTCTGATCGTCCGTAAGAACGGCCTTGATATCGGTGTCCGCTTTGGTCGACACTTCCCGCTGCTTCATCATCATGTCGCGGCGAGCCTGGGGATCCGGGGCGGCGCCTGCATCTGCCGGAGCGGGCATGAGGGCCTTGACATCCGCTTTGTACTGGGTCTGGATGGCGCCGATCTTCGTCTTCTGGTCCGCTGTCAGTTTCAGGTAGGTATCCAGAACGCTGATAGGAATAGTCGCCAAAGTCATGCCGCCGCGCTGACCGCGCTGACCGCCACCCTGGCGGCCGCCGCCTGGAGCGCCCGCCTGGCCACCGGCCTGTGCGAATGCGGTCAGTGAGACCGCAGAGAGCAGAAAGAGAGTAGCGCACGTCAGCCCGATTTTACCGAATTTCATCTTGAGTATAACCTCCTTCAGGTGGTTAGCAAACTAGAAACTTGATGTAGCCGCACATCCTAGAACGTCGTATTCATGTCCGGAAAGATAGACGACGCTGTATCGCGAGCGGTTCATAGTTTTTTGTTTTCCCAATTTTTTTCAGCGTACGCGTGCGCCGCTCGGGACGACGGAGTCAGGGTGGACCAGAACCGCCTTCCCATCGACATCGGCGGCCAGCAGCATTCCCTGCGACTCGATGCCGCGCATCTTGCGCGGCAGTAGATTGGCGACTACCACGACCTGTTTGCCAACCAGATCTTCCGGCTTGTAGTACTCCGCGATTCCGGAGAGTATCGTGCGGGTCTCGTCCTCGCCGGTCTGGACCGCCAACCGCAGCAACTTCGTGGCGTTCGGCACGGGCTCGGCGGCCAAAATCTCTCCGATCAGAAGCTGGACCTTCATAAAATCGTCGATGGTGATCGGAGCGACGGTATCCGGCGCTGTCTCGGCCGGGGCGACCGGCGTGCCGGGCTTCAGCGCGGGTTCGGGGGCTGTTTCGCTCACGGGTGATGATTTCTCCTTGGATGGTTCCGATTCATTCGGTAGAATGGCGGGGTTCGCGCTGCCGAGCGCGAAGAGAGTTACGTCGTCTACCGTCAACTCCTGAATACGTGGGAAGACAGGCTGCGGAGCGCTGGCCTGGGTGCCCGCAGGCAGTCCTCCCCAGGCCAGGTCCTCCCAGCGTGCCGCGGCGACCGGCTCTAGCAATCCGATCTGCGCCCGCAGGACATCGGCGGCGACCGGCAGGAAAGGGCTGACGAGGATCGAGACGATCCGCACCACTTCCAGACAGGCGTAGAGCACGCTGTGCAGCGCCTCACGCGCCTCCGTATCGCCGCCATTCGCGGCTTTTGCCAGAGCCCAGGGCGCTTTCTCGTCGATATACTTGTTCATGCGTGCGACCAACCGCCACGTCGATTCGAGGGCGGCGTTCAGCCGGAAGTCCCGGAAAGCGCGCGCTGTCTCCTCCTGAACCTCCAGGGCGAGAGCTACGATCTCTTGATCGTGCGTCGTGACCGGTGGCACCACGCCGTCGCAGTAGCGCACCAGCATGTTGAGCGTGCGGTTGAGCAGGTTGCCAAGATCGTTGGCGAGATCCGTATTGTAGCGGCGCAGGCAGTTTTCCACCGTGAACTCGGTGTCGAGGCCAAAGTTCATCTCACGGCAGAGCAGATAACGCGTTGCGTCGGCTGCCACCTCGAAGGAGGCGCCGGATCGCTCGGCAAGAAACTGCGCAAAGCGGGTCGGGTGTGGCAGGCTCGCGCCCGTCTTGCCGCCTTTCGCGCCCTGCACCGTCCACCAACCGTGCGCGTAGACCTGCTTCGGCAGCGGCAGATCGAGCGCCATCAGCATCGCAGGCCAGAGTGTGGCATGGAACCGCACGAAGATCTCTTTGCCCATGAAGTGCAGATCGGCAGGCCACTTCTCCTCCCAATGAGGATCCTCGGGCCAACCGGCGGAGACGAGATAGTTGATGAGGGCGTCGAACCAGACATAGATATAGTTCGCTGGGTCGCCGGGCACCTGAATGCCCCAGCCGCGATAAGGGCGGGTGATACTCATGTCCCGCAACCCCTCGTTGATAAACCCGACAACTTCGTTTCGGCGGAACTCGGGCAGCAGAAAACCAGGGTTCGCTTCGATATGGGCCAGCAACCGATCCCCGAAGGCGGAGAGTCGGAAGAACCAGTTCTGCTCCTGCGTCCGCACCACGGCCTTGCCGGTCTCGATAGCGAAACCGTCCTTCACCTCGCTGTCGCGGTAGAACGTCTCGTCGCTGACGGAGTACCAACCCTCGTAGGTGTCCAGGTAGATATAGCCACGATCCCGAAGGCGAGAGAAGAACTCCTGCACCACATGGACATGGCGCGGTTCGGTGGTGCGGATGAAGTCGTCATAGTGGATATGCAACTGCTTCCAGCAGACCTCGAACGCTTCCGCCAGACCGTCCACGAACTGCTGTGTCGGCAGGCCCGCCTTCTCCGCCGCCTCCTGCACTTTGGTGGCGTTCTCATCGGTCCCAGTGACGAACCAGGTCTTACGCCCATGCAGATGCTGATACCGGGCCAGCACATCGCAGGAGATGGTGGTTAAAGCGGAGCCGACGTGCGGCAAGCCATTTACATAGTAAATGGGTGAGGTAATAAAGTAAGTTTTCGATTCGGCTTCGGACATAGTGTGCGTTCAGGCGTTGCAGACGAATTAAGCGTTGCGGACGCGAGCCTCGGCCTCTTCCAGAGTGGTAGGATCGGCCTCTTCTTCGGCGATCAGTTCTTCTTCGGTCGGCGCGGAGGCGCTGAGCAGAGCACGGGCAGCTTCGACATTGGAAGGCGCGACATAAAGATGATGCATCCAGACGCTATCGACATTGCCATCGATCGCGCCGAAATAGGGATTCGCGGTGTCACCCGGCTGATAGGTCGGGATTCCGGCTGCCTTCAGGGTCGCCCGGATGATCTCCGCCTCTTCGCCTGTCGCGGCTTCATAGATCAGGACAGGATCGGCATGCATATCGTTTGCAGCGGTCACATCGGCGGCCGCCTTTACATCAGGATTGAGATCACTCATGAAATTCCACTCCTCACTCTTTGCATTTAAACTCATAGCTCGGCATCGGGTCGCTCCTCGGGGTCGGAGAGAAGGGCGCGTTCGGCAGCGATGTCGTGCGCTCCCGCGCGGATGTCGGCGTTGGGACGAACGGCCTCATCTTCGTCGTCTTTCAACTGATTGACGCTGCATCCACGGCAATCCGTACATTTGGTGGTTTTCTCGATCCGCAGCTCGGCGGCAGGAAACTCTAGTTCGGTCTTGCTCTCTAATAACTGGATAAGAGCGGTCTCTTTCAAAAGGTTGAGATCGATGACCTTGGCCTGGCCCTCCGGCGACATGACGATCTCGCCGATCTGAGGCAGCCGCTTCTTGGCGTCCACATAGGTCTCATGCTCGTAGCGCAGGCAGCACATCAGTTTGCCGCAGACGCCGGAAAACTTGACGGGATTCAGAAAGAGGCTCTGATCCTTCGCCATCTTCATGGAGATAGGCGCGAACTCGGTGAGGAAGGAGGCGCAACAGAGCGTCAGCCCGCACGGCCCGACGCCGCCGATCATTTTGGCTTGATCGCGCGCTCCGACTTGATGCAGTTGGACCTTGCAGCGCAGTTGCGCCGCCACATCACGCACCAGATCGCGGAAATCTACACGACTCTCGGAGGCGAAATAGACGGTTACCTGAGTTCCATCGAAACAGTACTCGGCCTGGAGAAGTTTCATCGGCAGTTGGTGGTGCGTCACACACTCCTGACAGACGGCCAGCGCCTGCTTTGCACGGTCGCGATTCTGCCGTTCTTGCTTGTGATCGACCTCCGTAGAGGTGCGGAGCACTTTTTTGAGGGCCGCCTGCATCTCCTCTGCGGGAACTTCGTGCGGCCCGATCTTGACGGTTCCGATCTCCAGACCGCGTGTGGTCTCCACGACCACGCGCTGCCCTTCGGAGAGCGTCAGATCGCCGGGATCGAACCAGTAGGATTTGGCGACGCGCTTGAACGCGACTCCAACACAGAGGGGCATACGATACTCCCAGTCTCGCCCGCAGTAGGCTCAATCGACAAAAAGCCCTACTCGCCCCCTCGAATCGGTTGGAACGAAAGCAGGCATTGGCTATTGTATCACAATCCGCCTCTCGAAGCAAGCCAGGGCTTCCTGCGTAAATTGCAGTATAATGAGGAGAGACTGCGAGTGGATGGGGCAAGGAGACGGGATGTTCGGGCTGATGATGCGGTTGCGGCTGCTAAGCGGGCGAAACGTGGCGCGGGAGATGTGGCGGCGTAACCCGCTGCTTTCCGTCGCGGTGAGTCTTCTGGGGACTGCGCTGTTCGGAGCGGTCTATATCGGGTTTCTGCTCCTCTTCGGAATCGCCGAGAAGATGAACATTCTGGGCGAGGTTGCCTACCAGATCTTCTATTTTCTGTTTCTGTTTCTGTTGGCGGGCGCGGTGCCGTTCGTCTCTGCCACGCTGTTGCAGTCCTCCGACTATGCGCTCCTCTACTCCTCTCCGCTGCCTCCACGCGCCATTGTCGCCGCCAAGTTGTTGGATGCCACGGTGGTAAACTCGCTTCAGTTCGCCATTCTGGGGGTGCCAGCGATCATGGCCTGTGCGGGTGCGCTCGGCCTGCCGTGGTGGGGATGGATCGTGGTGCCATTGCTGGTCATGCTTTTCGTTCTCCTGCCCGCCCTGCTGACAGCGCTGGCGCTGTTATTGGCGTTGGGAGTCATGGGGATGCGGCGGCTGCGCGGAGCGATTACGCTGGTCAATGCGGTGACGGGTGCGATCGTCTGTTTGACCATTGTGACGGAGATAGGGCACCAGGGGCTGGGGAAACACGGATTCGGACAGATCCTCAGCGGGCAGACGGCCGGTCTGATGGAGAAGTCGGTCGTCGCGCATCTGACTCCTTCTGCCTGGTTCGCGGCGCTGCTGTTGGCGTTGAGTTCGGGGAGTTCCGGAGAGGCGCTGAGAGCTTGTGGGGAGATTTTGCTGACGGTCGGAGGGCTTTTCGGACTGTGCATCGTGCTGGGCGGGCGTCTGCTCTCGGCAGCAAACGTCGCTGAGGAGAACGAGGGGAGCGTTTACCAGGAGAAGGAGACGAGCGGCGGCCTCTGGCGACGGCTTTTTTCCGCTCCCGTGCTGGCCTTGATGCGCAAAGACTTCAAATATATGCGTCGGGACAGCGTGCTGCCAGCGCAGTTGGGTATGCCGATGATTCTGTTCTGCATCCCCTTTGTACTGGCAACTCAAAACCGGGAGTTCCGCAGTCTCGACGAACTCTATCCGATCACGGTGATGATGACAGGCGTCATCGTCTTCATGCAAACCAGTATCCTCTCCCTTTCTTCTATTGGAATAGAGAGCAGGGCGTTCTGGATGCTGCGGGTCTCACCCAATTCGGGCGCGACGATATTGACCGCTAAGTTCTGGATGAGCACCCTGTTTTGCGGCGTGGTCGGAGCCTCCCTGACCCTGATAACGGGGCTGTTTCTGCGCTTGCCGATCGTGGTGACGCTGATACAACTCGCGCTGGTAGTTCTCTGCACGGCTGGCCTCTGTGGTCTGGGGGTGGGACTTTCCGCCGCATTACCGCGCTTTGTATATGAAAACCCGGCGCACCGGGTGAGCGCGTGGGCCTTGATTCTTGGCTTTTTCACCACCACAGGCTATCTGCTGCTCACCGGGGCCATCTTTGGCGTGGCCTACCTCATGGTCACCCAGGCGGAACTATTTCCGCCGGTCCCCGTCTTCTCGGTCGCCACCTTACTGTTTTTAATAGTGACCGCTGTGGCGATCCTGGTGCCTTTGGGTATCGGCGCGAGGCGGCTGGAAAGGTTTGCATGGGAGCATTGACCCCGGAGCCTCCTACGGAACTATCGCAAAGGGTCGCCGCAACGCGCCCGCATTGGCCCGTCTGGGCAGGCATGGCGCTTCTGGTTTGTATCTTTGCCGGAATCGGTCTGCCTCCGTTGCTGGAGTGGCGGCAGATGGGCGAGCGCCGCGCCCTCAGTCTCTCGAACATCCGCCGCATCGGCACAGGAGCGCTCCTCTATGCACAGGATTGGGACGGTCGCCTCATGCCCGTCGCCGAGCCTCTGAACGGCCGCTGGCAGACCTGGCCGGAGACGCTCCGGCCCTACGTCGGCGGCGAGTCCACCTTCGAGAACCCCTCCAATCCCACGAACTCCGCGACACACGACCCGACATCCGGTTATCCCGTCCGCGCCTCCTACGCCTTCAACCGTCGTTTCTGGAGCGCCTTTTCGCCCGGTCCTTTCCCGTTAGACAACCTGGAACTCTCGGAACAGACCGCGATGTTTGTAGAAGCTGGCCCTTTCTGGATCAGTCCTACCCATAAGCCGAGCGCCAATTCCTCTGCCCTGGCCCTGCTAGATTATGGCGATACGACCGACCGCTGGCAGGGCCTCGTCCCCTATCCTTCGACGCATGATGGGCGGATAGCGGTCGTCGCCGCAGATGGCCACGGCGCCATTGTGACGGTCGAACACTACGACGGCAAAACCCGCCACGACCCGCTCTACGGTCGCCTCGGCGGCAACCTCTACAACTGGAACGGCGGCCACCCCAACGGCGCGACGGACAGAGCGCCACGCGAATAAGCGGTATCGCCGGTGAGCGTCAACGCCCTGCCCTCCTGGCAACGATCTCCCAAGAAACCGAAAACGAATGTGCAAATAATGCGTTCTTAGCCCTTAAAGGGAAACAAACCCTTTATGTGCTATACTTTTACGTCGATCAGCATCTCTTTCTGGTAAAAAGGCAGGGATTTCTGTTCGGTCTATTCTCAAAATGCCGCGCTTTTATATGTTTATCAGGTAAAAAATCTGAATCAGCTATTATGCGGCTTCTGTTTCCTCCTAGAAAGTCCCTGTACGCCATACAGACGATCCAGGAAAACAGGATTACTTTTCTTGTGGACGTAGGCAAGTTCATTCCGTACTTTGGAGGGGACGATTCATTCAATGATAGGGATACTAATGAAGAAGAAGAAGGCGGTGGCTGGGCTCGTGGCGCTGGGTCTGATCCTCGGTATGCCAAAGACTGTGAACGCGGCGGATCTGATTCTCAATGGGGGCTTCGAGGACCTCACAAGCGGCACCGGACAGCTCGGCTTTAACACCAATGCGAACCACTGGACCACCTCCGGTTACAACTTCGTTTTCAGTGCGACCAATGCCGACGGTCCCGGCGTAACTAGCCAATACGGAAACCTCCAACTTTGGGGACCCCAAAACGGCGCTATCAATGGCCTTACCGCCAGTCCTGACGGCGGCAACTACGTCGCTGGAGACGGCGCCTTTGGCGTCGCGCCCATCACTCAGGACTTTACGAACCTGACCGTAGGCCGCATTTACCAGGTCGGTTTTTACTGGGGCGCGGCGCAACAGCAGTCGTTTGACGGTCCTACAACGGAACAGTGGCAGGTGAGCCTTGGAAACGAGTCGCACACCACGGAAATCATCAACAATGGCAACCATGGCTTCGTTGGCTGGAGGACGGCGGCGTTCGATTACGTTGCGACTTCCACCAGCGAAACGCTCTCCTTCCTGGCGATCGGAACCCCGACCGGCAAGCCTCCGTTCGTGCTGCTGGACGGTGTGACGATGAACGATGTAACCGACGTGCCGGAGCCGAGCGCCCTCGTGGCGATCGTCGCCGGTGTCCTCGGCGCAGGCGTCTTTGTCCGCCGCCGTGCTCGCGCTGCCAAATCCACCGGGAAAACCGCCGCGTAAGCGCTGCTTCCAAACTGCCTTGACTTTACGCTCCACGGCCTGAAAGAGAGGAACTTGCCTCTTCTTCAGGCCGTATAAAACATCAGAAATTCCACCGATGTTCTGTTCCGTTGAGGATCGTTCCGGCGCGTATGACCACATCTCAGTCCCGCTCCTTAACCTGCCAGGAAAGCACACATGGCGCTGTTTCTTCCTTACCTGCACAACCCTTATGTGCGACGTATCCTCAGTCTTTCCCTTTGGCTGGTTATTCTGATCGTGATTTTTGTGCCGATCGAGCGCTTTTTTGCGGTCTATGCCCACAAAACGCTCCGTAAAGGCATCGGCGCCGATCTCTGTTACTACTTTCTCAACAGCCTGCTTCCTGCCGTGCTCTTAAGCCTGCCGCTGGCCATTCTCGCCAGAGCGGTTCGGCACTTCGTGCCCGGAAGTATGTTGGCGTTTACCGCATCGCTCCCGTTCTGGGCACTGGTTCTGGCCGGGCTCGTGGTGAGCGAGGTAGGCGGCTATTGGGGGCACCGCTGGAGCCACGAGATCCCGTTTTTGTGGCGGTTTCATGCGATCCATCACGGTGCAGAGGATATGGACTTTTTGGTGAACACGCGCGGGCACCCGCTCGACATGGTGTTCGGGCGTTTTTGCGCGCTTGTGCCGCTGTATGTCCTGGGCATGGCCGGTCCAACGCGTGAGACTGGCGGCAGCACGGCCGTGGTGCTGATTCTGCTTCTGGGCACGTTTTGGGGATTTTTCGTCCACGCCAACCTCCGCTGGCGCCTTGGGCCGCTGGAATGGCTCATCGCCACCCCAAAGTTCCACCACTGGCATCACACCAAAACTGGACTTATCGATCACAACTATGCCGCGATGTTTCCCTGGATTGACCGCCTCTTCGCCACCCACATCCTGCCGAAAGAGTGGCCTGAGGCGTATGGGATCGAAGCTCCATTGCCTCTCACTCTCATCGGCCAACTGACTTATCCACTGTTACCGGAGGAGTACGCTGCGGTCAAACCACCTACCCAAACGGTGGTAGAGCCAGACTGAAAAAGGACGTTTTTCTGTATTTGAGACCCACTGTCGGGTGAGAAAAGGAGACTGTATTGGCAAAAGTCTATCGCGTTGGTATCGCGGGAATGTCGCACGACCATGTCTGGGGCGAACTGCACCACTGGAAGAAACTGGACAATGTCGAAATCGTGGCCGCAGGCGACGATGAGCCTGAACTGTTAGAGAAGATCAAAACGGAGTTCGGGGTCACGCGCCTCTACCCTTCGTGGCAGGAGATGATCGAGCACGAAGCCCTCGACATCGTGCAGGCGGCAGGCGGCAACAGCGAAGGCGCGGGCATCGTGGAAGCGGCGGCGGCGAAGGGCATGCACGTCATCAGTGAGAAGCCGATGGCAGCGACGCTCGCGCAGGCGGAGCGCATGATCACGGCGGCGGAGAAAGCGGGCACTCTGCTGCTGATCAACTGGCCCTCGGCATGGCAGGCGTCCTGGCAGGAGGTCGAGCGGCGTGCGCTGGCGGGCGACATCGGAGAGATCCGCTACACGCGTTACCGCAGCGCACATAGCGGCCCGGTGGCGATCGGATGCTCGCCCCAGTTCGTGCGCGATCTGACCACGCCGGAGATCAACGGCGGCGGCGCGATTATGGACTACTGCTGCTACGGCGCGAAGTTCGCCGCGCGCCTGCTGGGCCTGCCGAAGTCCGTTACCGGAATGCGCGGCTATTTCGGCACGGAGCCGAAGTACGCCGCTTCCGACGACAACGCGGTTATCGTGGCCAAATACGCCAACGCGTTTGGCGTCTGCGAGGCCAGTTGGACGCAGCCGGTCGGATATGCTGGCGCCAACCCGGTCGTCTACGGCAGCGAAGGCTCGCTCGGCGTTCATCACGGCAAAGTGCTGATTCAACGCCCCGGCAAGCCGGAAGAGTCGATCGACCCCACGCCTACCGTCTACCCGTATCGCAGCGGCCCGGAGTATCTGCTCTACTGCCTCGAAAACAACCTCCCGGTCGAGGGCTTCTGTTCGCCTGCCGTCAGCCGCATCGCCCAGGAGATTCTCGAAGCGGGCCTACGCGCCGCTAACACCGACCAGACCCAGAAACTGCCCCTCGACAAATAGGACTGGAACACTTGTGTCTTGCATCCTGGCGCAAAAGCACAGATGAAATCGAAACGGGCGCGCGAAAAAAATTTCTTCGCGGGCCCGTTTTTTCGCATAGGATGGGCTTTCTTTGCCAACGCTAAACTCGCGCTGCCAAATCAGTCCGCTTCCCGAGAAGAGCAATCCTCTTTTGAGGCCGAGCCCCAGTTCTCATAGAAGACAACGCTTTCGAGGGGTTGGCGCCGACGCCAACCTTCGATTTCGAGTTCAGGCCGCTCCAGGAAACGCTCGGGATATCCGACACAGAGATAGGCGACAGGAACCACATGAGGCGGTATCCCGAGGATCGCCTGCAACTGTGGACGCTTCAAAATAGAGACCCAGCCCACACCAACTCCTTCGGCCCTGGCTGCGAGCCAGAGGTTTTCTACCGCGCAGCACGTCGAGTAGACATCGGTTTCGGGGGTGCTGTTGCGTCCCAGCACGGCAGGCCCCGCGCAAGTCGGGTCGCAGGTGATACAGATATTTAGGGGCGCTTCCAGAATCCCTTCGAGCTTAAGAGACAGGTAGTGTGATTTCTGGGGTTCGTCAAAAAACTGTGCGGCGGCCAATCTCTCGCGCTCGTAGAGATCCTTCACCTTCATCCGGGTCGCCCTGCTGGCGATGACAATGAAGTTCCAGGGCTGCATAAACCCCACGGAGGGGGCGTGGTGAGCCGCTTTCAGCAGCCGAGCAAGCGTTTCCGAAGGCACCGGGTCCGGTCGAAAACGCCGAACGTCCCGGCGGCGGTAGATAGCCTGGTAGACGCCTTCACGCCAGTCGGACGAAAAGGCCAGGCCATTCTCCGGTTCCAAATCGGTCGGACTGTCGCCTGGAGTCTCAGCATCGTCCAAATTGGTTATCTCCCTTTTTATCTTCGCCTCTTCCGGCGACTCTTCTAACCGCCCAGACAGAGATGGGTCTCCTGCAGATGCCACTTAAAAGCCTCCATTCCCAAAGAAAGCGGAAACGGCGGCATGCCCCCCTTATTATACGATAGTGTACCCGAATGAAGAGACCGATAGATTTCAACGAGGACCTGCACCCAGGGCCGGCGCATCTAAATTCCCTATCGTTTGAGCGGCGTTCTTGTTCCGATGTGGTAGGGTCAAGGGGTTGGCACCCCTCGCTACGCGCCTTCGGCGGACAGTCCTTCGGACTGAGCGCTACCAATCTCAAACTTATCTTTCTTCCAGAAAGCCAGGGTGCCCGCTTCAGCGGGCCTTGGGCACGGAGTGCCTCTAGCGGAGCGCTTTAGCCCGGCGTAACGGCTCAGGGGAGGCTAAGCTACGGAGAAAACCGGTGCTTGTGGCATCAAAGCCCTGGTGCAAGCAGGCCAGGAAGGAACCCTATTTGCCGCCACATTTTGATTTCACGAGATCAGAAAAATTAGATGCGCCAGCCCTGAGGCGCTGCTTCACGTCCGAAATAGGACTTACGGAGATATGCTATACTATCCGGCGATTGTTTGTCATCCGCTCAGAAGTGCATTGGTTGCATCCGGAGGTTTCATGCGACGCCGCTGTCTCTACTCTCTCGTTCTTTTGCTCTGCCTTTCCTGTCATATGTCTGTGCATGCTAGAGCGCAGGCTGTCACCGATCCCAGGGTAAAGCGGAAACTAGTAGCGGTAAAGACCGCTACGCCGCCAACGATAGACGGCGATCTTTCCGAGATGGCCTGGAAGGATGCGCCCAAAGCCGAACGGTTCGTGGATCGACAAAATGGAACGCTGGCGCCCGATCCGACAGTCGCCTATCTGCTGTACGACGACAAATACCTGTATGTGGCTTTTCTGTGTAAAGACAGCCAGCCGGACAAGATCGTCGCGCGGGAGAGGATCCGTGACCAGAAGTTCCAGGGCCAGGGCGGCAATACCGAAGACAGTGTGCAGATCGATCTCGACCCGTTTTTGTCTCACCGCGACAACGAGTACGCCAGCTTTTCGGTCAATCCCCTCGGAACCAAATCGGCCAAGATCAACGGCGGGCGCGGCGGTAAAGCCGAGTGGAAAGGCGATTGGGATGCGGCTGTGAAGCGCCTGCCCGACGGGTGGTCCGTCGAAATGCGCATTCCCTGGCCCATTCTAGCCTATCCGACCGGCAAAAAGCCGATTACGATGGGTTTAAACTTTACACGCTTTCAGGACCGCACCAAAACGGAATCGATCTGGAGCAACATCGGCCCTCAGGGCTTCGCCGAACTCGAAGGCCTTTGGACCGATGTCTCGGTGCCCGCCGGAGCCTTCCATCCAAAACTTTCCCTGCTGCCGTACATACTCCCCAGCCTTCAGGGCACCCGCCCCGAGTTCCGGTCGGGCCTCGACGCGCGGTATCCGTTCACTCCAGAACTGACCGGAGTAGGCAGCATCAATCCGGACTTCGGCACCATCGAGGGCGCAGTCGAGGGGATCGCCTTTTCACGCAGCGAACGGTTTGTGCAGGAGCGGCGCCCGTTCTTTCTGGAGGGTCGCGACTACTTTCAGAGCGGCGGTGATTTCGGCGTCGGTCTTTACTTCTACCCGCGTCGTATTCCCACATTCGGCGTCGGAGCCAAGTTTTTTGGTAAGGTGACTCCGTCGGACACTGTGGGCATCCTGAATACGGAGGCGTTCGGCCGAAGGAACGATCTGGCCGTGAACTACCGACACGACCTGTCGCCGACATCGAGCGCCAGCCTGTTCCTGCTCCAGAAGAGCGCGGTCGACGACAACAATCGAGTGGCAGTGCTCTCGCAGCAGACGCGTCAGGGCAAATTCGGGATCGGTTCGGAGTTGGCGCTGACAGGCGGCAAGGACGCCGGAGGAGGCGCAAAGTCCGTGAGTTTGACCTACGGAGACAAAGTGAACTTTTCGTTTCTCTCGCTTTCCGACGTCTCTCCCACGTTCCGCGATGCGGACGGCCTTATCGGATTCACGGACTATCGAGGCCTGCAAACATTCGAAGACTGGGGCGCTCAATGGCGCAAAGGGTTCTGGAGATCCTTCGAGATGGGCGTGGGCACACAACTCGACTGGCACCAGGACGGACGGCCCTTCCGCCGAGGTGCGAACCTCTTTTTCTCTCTGGAAGCGCGCAAGGACTGGTCGGCCAGCGTAAACTTCAACGTCGACAAGTTCAACGATCAGGCCGACAGAACGATCGGGTTCTCTTTCAACAAGGGGATTTCGAACCGGTTTCGCCAGTGGGGGTTCCACGTGGAGACCGGCATCCAGGCCGACAGACCGTCAACCTTCATCGGTCCGCAGATAAGCGTTCGCGTGCTGCGCAAACTCGACCTCATCTACGCCGGATCGATCCAAAATCTCGATGGGCTGGAGAGACAGCACATCCTGACGGCCAACTACGAGATCTCGCCCACCCGCTCCATGGGGGGCCGTATAGTCGTACATAATTCAGCCATCAACGGCTATGTGTCGTTCCGCCAGAGCGGCGAGAAAGGCACGGAATATTTCTTTATTCTCGGCGATCCGAATGCAGAACGTTTCCGCACGCAAGTCGCGCTTAAGATCGTCTTCGCGCTCTGAGTGTCGCCGACACGCTATCCTGCTTCGCGTTGCCGCAGGAGTGCATTGCTCCGGCACTGCTCCTCCAGGCGTTGGCAGAAGAGACAGGTGCAGCCGGGTTGCAGCAGCGCCTCGGGCGTCTCGCGCATGACTTCCGCCTGGGCGGAGATCGCGTCCCTAGCGTACATTGTGTGCAGAACGCCCTCTCCCAAAGCCCTGTCCTTCACTAACCCGCGAGCGTACAGTTTTTCATAAGCCGCTGTGAAGCGCACATGCCAGGGGCAGTCGGGCACCAAAGCCTCATGCCGAAATTCTTTGCGCGGAAGAAATCCTGCGCGCGGAAGCGAAGGATTTGGAATCTCCTCAGCTTCAAGATTTGGGATCTCCCCATATTCAGGATTTGTGATGCCCACAGGGCGTCCTGCGTCCCCTTCTTCCACCACCACAGGGCAAAGAAAGTCCAGAAGTGGCAGGCCGGCCCGGTACTCTCCCACATGCATTATCGTATTGGAAGTCGGAGGGGCAAAGAGCAGGATCTTGCCATCCAGATCGGCCAGTCGGCCGAGCGGCCCGTTCGCGCTGAGCGGAGAGCGGGTGTGATCGTGCCCCGATAGCAGGGCGGAGGCATGCCTGCCGAGGGCCGCAAAAGAGTGGGTCGGATGCGCGCTACGCAGCACGCCGGACCGTCTCCAGAAACGATCCGTCACCGCTCCGACCCGCGAGGCTGTCGTGTTCGGATCGTAGGGCAAGCGCCCCACCCAGGAGAACGTGAAGGTGGGCATGACGAGAGTGCCCTCCGGCCCGAGGATCGACAGCAGCGTGTCGATCAGGCTCTCGGCCCCACCCTCGATGTATCCAAAACGGCTCAATGCGAAATGACCCAGTACCAGCGCTCCCTTTTCCAGCCCGACCTTTTCCAAGGCGGCCTTCACTTCCGACTGCGTGAGATACGGGCGCAGACGCACCATGCCTCGTTGCGCTAAAAAGGCGAAGGTCCGCTCCAGCCGGGCGACGTCCGGGCCGTGCCCCATATGGCGCTGAAGGAGAGCGGCGATCTCCCCCACTGTGCGCTTGCCGTTCGCGAACATGAGCGCGTTTTGCAGCCACATCGGCGCTCCGTAGCCGGATTCGATCTCCAGCACGCTGCGCACATACTCCCCGTCCGCTTCGTTCAGGTCTTCAAAGCCAGCGAAACCCCGAAAGGCCTTGACAGGCACGCAACGGCTTGCAGGAGTCGGCTCCTCTGCTCCCGGTAGGTCGAGAGAGCCAAACTCTTCGGAGAGGCGGTGCATGTGGGCCTCGGCCTCTCCATAGACACCATCCAACTCCGACTGGAGGAGGGAGACGCGCTCCTGAAAGAGTTCCTGGGGAAGGAGGCTTGCGGGGCCAAGCAGATGCTGTCTCTCCGCAGCAAGGATCTGCGGGCAGGGAATCAGAGACAGAGAAGAGACAAGGCGGCTTGCCGAACCCAGTTTCTGCCGGTAGCGCTCATGGAGGCTTGTGAGCCGCCTGAACCGTGTCGCGGCCTGTCCGGTTTCGGTATCGCCGCGTAAAGATGTGGAGGCCACCTCCTGGAGACGGCGAATACCCTGATCCGCTGTCAGCTCCGTGAGCCAGAGCGCCTCCTTGAGCCCGGCGCGGGCCAGGAAAGCGGCGTAGGTCGCGGCGACACGGGCCATGTCCGTCAGCATGCGCCCCGAGATGCGATCCGGCGTATCCGTCGCCAGATGGTGGGTCGCACTGTAGTGCCAGAGGGAAGGTGTGGGCGCTCCGAGGAGAGGTTCGCCGAAGATGTTGTCGATCATTTCGGCGTCGGTACGCCGCCAGCGGAACAATCGGTTCTCCTCGCCAAGACGCGTGAGCAGTTCGGCGGCGAACTCCTCGGTGTAGGAGGGCAGCGCCATCAGATTGTCGGACAGCGTGCAGGTCGATGTGACGCCGTTTTGATCCGTTCCGACCGTGTCGATATTCAGGCCCGCGCACAGCCAGCGTGTCTCGGCTTCGTTCTGGATCAGAGCGTTGAACCCACGCACCTCCATGGGCAGCAGAATACGCAGACTCCGCTCCAGGGGCGGGATCTCCCCGGTTCGCAGCATCGCGCGAACTGCGCGGAACGCCTCCAGAGCAACCGCGATTTGAGAGCAGTTGTCGTCGGCCCCGAACTCGTCGTAGTGGCCGGTCAAAACGATCTCGTCCCGCGTCCGACCGGGCAGCAGTCCGCTGACGATGGGCAGGCCCCCCGCATAGTGGGTGGTGTTCACGAACGCATGAAGACGGAGGGTTTGACCGGCGGTGAGCAGGCGGCGCAGATGTCGCCCCTGCTCTGGCGAGAGGGCAAACCCGAAGCCTTTGTTGGGTTGGTCCCAGGGTGGGATCGTGTAGTTGTGCCACTCGTTCGTCTGGTCTACTGTGGGACTGTCCTTGAAGAAGGGATGCACGTTGCGGCAGTCACTCACCAGTCCCAAAGCTCCTGCGCGCATGGCCGTCTGGCTGTAATCGAGACCGATGCCTGAAGTGAGCACGAGGCGACCGGACACCCGCTCGACGGTCATTGCTTGCAGCGTGTCGGCGACGACGAGTTCGGCGGTGAGCCCCTCCGGCGGCGTAGGCAGGCTGTAGAGCATGAGGCTCGTGGGATTGAGGTGATAGTCCGCCAGAACCGCCGTCGCCGATCCCTTTCCATCGAGCAGCGTCAATCGCGCCTCATGGACGTTGTAGGCGCGGGGCATTCTCCAGCCTCCATAGGCAGTGACGCCGTCGGCCGGGAACTCAATCAGCCGTACCTCTTCCATTCCCGCCGCTTCCATTTTAGCGGCGATCCGCTGCGCCAATCCGAGGAGTTTATCAAACGAAGACCAGCGGGAGAACTCGAAGAACTCGGCAATATCGGCCTGCATCCGTTCCGCCGAAAGGTGAGATCGAACTGCATTCCATATCGGTGTGTACACGCCTGCCTCCTGCCAAATGTTCTCGCCTGCGCGTTGTCTGTGGAACACTCCCTCGTTGTGGCTAATACCTTGCCTGCGTCATTCCACATTGTCCTATGAGACTCCTCTTGCGCTTAAAGGTGATTCGGTCATTGTCCAGGCGTCTCAAAGCCGTCTCATGCCGTAAGGGAAGAAGCCGAATTTGCAGGAGATGCAGAGCGAGGCGGCGAACAGACCAAAAAACTTGAGAGAAAGCGGTTCACCGATGAAAATCACCGAAGTGCGTGTTATCGTCACCTGCCCGCTGCGCAACTATGTCGTCGTCAAGATCATGACCGACGAGCCGGGGCTTTATGGAGTTGGGGATGCGACGCTGAACGGGCGGGAGTTGGCGGTCGCGGCGGTGTTGCAGGAGCATATCGCGCCGCTGTTGATCGGGCGTGACCCGGATCGGATAGAAGACACGTGGCAGATGCTGTTTCGCGGCGCGTACTGGCGCGGCGGGCCAGTGCTGATGACGGCGCTGGCAGGCATCGACACGGCGCTTTGGGACATCAAAGGCAACAGGGCGGACATGCCGGTAATCTCGATTTCGAGATTACCGGGTAGGGCGGTTGGGGAACGTCATAGGGGCGCTCTCTACTTTTTCGGTTTCGGAGGGGATTTGGCCGGATTGTAGGTCCCGATCGCCTGATGCGCGTAGCGGGCGTCTACGGCATCGGCCGGCTGCATCACCAGGGTCACCTTGTAGACCGCACTGCTGCATTTGGTGCCGGTGTTCGGTATCTGGGGCAGAGGATTCTGCGCCTCGATGCCTCCGTAGGTGTATCCGATCACCACACTATCGTTCGGTTGGAACCGATCCAGCAGGACGACTCCTTCGGAATCCATTTTGCCGGAGGCGATCAGCGACGGGTCGGGGAGGAAGCGCGCGCTCGCCCCGCGCAGGTTGCTGACCACGGAGGCCGGCGGTTGCGGTTGCGACATGTCCTTGGGGGGGTAGCCGATGGCGGCGATGGGCGCGGGATAGATCCACTCCTTGTAGCTGCCTCCGGCCTTGCGCACGAGCACGCTGATGTCCTCGCAGAACGGCATGCCGTCGTTGCGGCCTTCCTTCGTGACCTGCTGGTACATCGCACCGTGCAGCCATGTCTGATTCAGCCAGTAGTGGCTGACTCCGCCGAAGAATGTGTGATAGACCGCCTTCTGGCCCGCCGAGTAGGCGACGACCGTCGGGCAGTTGTAGGCGCTCATTTTCTGGCTGAACGAGTCCTGCTTGATCGTGCGGCTGCTCGCGCTGACCGTCAGGTAGACCGGCTTGCTGTAACAGCCGATGATCCCCGGCGGAAAAACGCCGCCGAAGGCCCCGATGATCGGGGAGCCGGTGTTCGGGTCGTACGTCGAGATGGTGTTTCCGTCGCGTCGGTGGTAGTCGTTGGAGGTCGTGCTCACTCCCTGGTTGAGCAAGCCCTGACCGAAGTTGTTCGGATTGATCTGGAAATAGCGCGCCTGACACGTGTAGACCTGCTGGAAGTTGCCGGTGAAGGCGTCGTACATGCCCGTCGCCTGCTGACCGAATACCAGCGTGAAGATACCGTTCGTTTCGAACAGTTCCCCTCCGGTGACCGCGAGGCTGGGATCGCTCACGCTCTCGATGAGCAGCTGTATGGCGGCGGCGCGCGCCGCATCCGTCTGCCCCTGAAGGATCGCCGCGATCACCTTGGTGGCGGGGAATCGCAGCAGGGCGCCGAAGGTCATGTAGTTCGAGCCGTCGGGATTCCCCATCCCGTAGCCACCGCAAAGGTAGAACATGTCGGTCGAGCGGTCGTAGTAGCCCTGCCCGTTGGTGGCCTGGAGGACCTTCGCGAAGTCCCAGGAGAGTTTGGTCACGTCGAACGTGCCGACCACCCCGTTGGCCGGGTCGAACACGATCATCGTGTTGTTCGCGCTGGGGAAGTTGTTCGCAGGCGCATTCTTGAACGTGTGCAGCCCGGCCTGCGCAGCGCGGCCACCTACGAGCAGGTACTTCCCGCCGTCCGGGTTGGCGACGGCGTAGGAGTGCAGCGCGATGGGCACGGTGTTGTAGGTGACCTCCTCGAACTTCAGCGTGAACGGGAGCGCGCCCTTCGTGACCGGGGCGCTGGGAGGGGTGGTCCCGGTCTGCGCAGCAGCGCGGGACCAACTCTTCGCTTTCCCGCTCACGCCGGACGCAGAGGACGAACCCCTCGCTTTCCCGCTCACGCCCGAGGCGGCGGGCTTCGGAGCGCTGTGCCCTGGCACACTCCACCCGACCAGGAACAGCATCGCCATCGAGGCGGCGGCGCGGTGGGCCGTATCGCAGTGTAATCGGCGCATCTTATGCTCCTCCGTTCGAATCGCCGAAGACGGGGGCCGGCGGGTTGTTCATGATGAAGTTGAGGATCGTACGGATCTTGTTGGGCGAGAGATCGCGCGATACCGGCATGAAGCGCGGATCGTCGATGGCCCGCGTCAGGTAGAGCGGGATCGCGCCGCCGGTGATTCCGGGCGGCACGGAGTAGCCCTGCGGGAACCCGTAGGCATGCCACCAGTTCGGATTCCAGGAGAAAATCACGAAGGAGTGCTCGTCCGTCAGATCGACCCGCGTGTTGGACATCGCCGGATAGAGGACCTGATAAGGGGTCATCATCGCCGAAATGTCGGCCCAGACCGGGGCTGTTTTGACGGGATAGAGAGAGAACTGCAGCACCGACGCCTGCTGCTCCTGAATCTGACCGGACTTACTCCATTGGGCCTTCCCATAGACGTTGACGAAGTAGAGTTGGCTGTCCAGCCACGGCGTGCGCGACCCGCAGTCGCGCACTGCCTGGAGGCTGAGTTTCGCGACGCCGTTGGAATCGCTCGCCGTGAGGGTCGCGGCGAGCGCGCCGTCGGCCTGCGGCGTATCGCCCTTATTGGTCGGTGGGACGGTGGCGCCCGGCGTAGTGCCGTGCACAGAGACGACCTCGACGTTCAACTGCACATTCGGCGCGGGCCGGCCCCACTGCGTGACGAAGACGTTCGTGCTCGCGCCTGCCTCCGGATTGGCGACATCGCTGTCGATTCGGAACACCCGTTGGTCCACCGCCCACCAGAGGCCGGACGGATCTTCCACAAGCACGTCCCGATTTCCGATATCGGTGCGCGACGTGCGCAGCGTCAGGGGAGCCGACGATACCAGGGCCAACTGGTCGTCCGTGAGAGCGATCTCCGTGATGCCGGCGGTTGCGTTGTACTGGAAGGAATCGTACGAGACCTCCCCAAGCACGACGTCGGCCTGGTTCGGCGGAGTCACCACGGCGAAGAGGGATCCGAGGTCTACCAGAGCGCCGCCGACCGTCTGCGTCGTCATGCTCGCGGCCAGATCGATCGTCAGAACTTTGCGGGTGGAGTCGACTCGGAAGGGCGCGCCGTAGAACTTCGGATAGAACCAGGGGTCCTCTTTGCCGGGAATGTCCGGCGGCGTGCGCGGCACGAGCCAGCGGGCTCCCGCCGTCTGAATCGGCTCGCCCGCCGTCACCGGCCCGATCGTGCCGACCATACGGCCTGTATAACAGTTCGCCTCCGGAGCGCCGGCATAGGTGTTGATATAGGCGTCGAGGACGAACTTGAAGGAGAGATAGATCATGCCGTTCGCCTGCAGCGTGCTGTTCTTCAGCGCCTCCAGCGCCGGGGAGCCGGTCACTTTCCAGTCGGCTGCGGGGATACAGATCTGCGTCTGGAAGGTCCCCACCGCGTCGGTATCGTCGCCGTAACCGATGACGCCACCGCCTACATTCCAGCCGCGTGTGGGCAGCACATGGCCGAACCAGGTGGAGTTCAGGGAGGGCGGCGTCGAGAGGTTGCCTGTAATCGTCTGGCCGCCTACTGTCAACTGAATCTGAATTCCATAGAGGGTGGAGACCCCCTGCTGATAGACATCGATGTCCACGATTTTGGCCGGACAAGGCGGAATAGGACTGGTCGCCTGGCCCATCGGAGGCGTCACATAGAGATCGGTGCTCACGAACGGAGCGCCCAGCACAGGGTCGTTCGTCACCGGGTTGCCCTGGTCGTCGAGCACCGTGCAGATCGTGCAGTTCTGAAACTTGAAATAGTGATTCCCTGCCGGCATCTGCCAGGGCGAAGGAGGACCGCTCGTCGGATCGTAGTGGACGGGGTCATTGTTGACAGAGGAGGGATCCGTCCAGAACCCTCCGATCATGTGAAGCCGGGGCACCTGCAAGAAACTCATATTTCCTCCTTGGTTGACGTTTAGACTAAATTGAACCTCGAATCAGAGCATTATCGAACGCGAATGAGATCAAAAAGCATTTCCTGAACGAAATACTAGGAATTTATAACATCTTGGTACAGCAGGCAAGCTATTCCCGAGTCGTCATAAATCCATAGCATTTCATTTGATCTGAAAAATCTGATCTCAAACCTGCCGTGATGGACGTTCTGGAAGCGCGAATTTAGTCTAAACGTCAATCCTTGGACAACTCGGCAAAATACTGGCGTGCCTCCGCCGGCACAGACGTAAACCTCACGAGATAGGACCGCAACTCCTCGCTCCCTTTCGACATTACTTTTGCAAATACCTGCGCAATGCCGTTTGGGGAAGAGTCGTTTGGAACCAGAAGGGCGAGATTCGTGAGATCTTCGAGATCCTCCTGCACTACCAGGCGCGCCTCTAGCTCGGAGAGGTGCGTTATCGTCGCGGGCAGAACGTGCTCCGAAACCTGTTTTGAAGTGAGGAGGGCATAGCGTATCTGCTGTGGCGGACACAAAAGCCTTAACTCCGTGGTTCGCGTAGGCAGCGCCAGCGCGTATTTTCCCGCGACGGCGGCGACATCGTACACCTTGATCTTGCCGCGGATGCCTTTGGCTTCCACCGTCCGTTCACCTCGAACAACGACCTCCGCGCCTGCTTCGGCGAGCGTTCGTTCGGAGACGAGCACCTGACCGGCGGTACTGAACCCTTCTATGCGCGCGGCGAGGTTGACGACGGTCCCGATCACGCTGTAGGTGGAGCGCTGCATCGAACCGAGATTGCCGGCGATGGCTTCCCCGGTGCTCAGGCCGATCCCCATGGCGACTTCCGGCAAGCCGCCGTTGCGATTCAGGGCGTTGACATGATCGATGGCCAGTTGCATGGCGAGGGCGCAGGTCGTGCCGCGAAGCGCATGATCCGGCATGTCGACCGGCGCGCCGAAGATCGCGACGATTCCATCCCCCGCAAAACCGTTCACATTGCCGCCGTACTCCATGATGACATCGGTCATCACGCCGAGGTAGTTGTTGGTCAGCGTCACGACCTGATCCGGTCGTAAGCTGGAGACCAGCGCCGTAAACCCGCGCAAGTCACAAATCAGGACGGTCACGTTGCGCTCTTCGCCGCCCATGATCAGGCCGGACGGGTCCTGCAACAGCCGCTCCACGACATCCACGGAGATATACCGCCCGAAGATCTGCCGGATCAAGGCGTTCCTGGCTTCGAGCTGTACGGTGCGTTCGCGGACTTTCTCCTCCAGCATGCCGTACGCCAGAGAGTTCTCGATGGAGATGGCGAACTGCCCCGACAGCAACTGCAGCAGCTCTGTGCGATCCGGCGTGAAGGCATCGGCCGTCAGGCTGTTTTCGAGGTAGAGCACCCCGGCGAGCGCTCCGCGCGACAGCAGGGGAGCGCAGAGAACGGACCGCACCCCGGAGCTGCGCAGATGCGGGTCCAGGCGAAACGGTCCAGCCTGATGCGCGTCTCCGAGCACGACCGGTTCGCGGGTCCGGACGACGTAGTTGACCAGGGTGACGGCGATTTCGGGGAACGCGGACAGAGGGATCGCCTGCATGACCTGCACGCCGCCGACCGTGCCTTCCGACTGCACGACGAGTTCGCCGCCGTGAGGAAGCAGGATCACCGCGCGGTCTGCGCCCGCGTTGGCCATGACGATCTGCGTGAGTTGAGACAGCAGATCCGAGAGCCGGACCTCCCGCGCCACCGCCTGCGCCGCCTTCACGACCGTTCCGATCTCCAGCCCGGATTCCAGCGGCCTCCCGGCGTCGAGGGACGTATGGCGCGTGGCGACGGAGGGCGAGGCGGATTCCTCCGGCAGCGCAATCGCGTACCGACTTTCCAAGAACTGCGCAATCGAGCGCGCTCCCCACCGACGGTATCCGTAGGCCGCTTCCCGAAAATAGAAACGCGCGGTCTGCGCCCTTCCAAGGCCGGTATAAAATCTCCCAGCGAGATCGTTTGCGAGCGCGCTGTTCTGCTTGAACCCGTGGGCCTCGGCGCCGGCGATCGCCTCGTCATATCGGAGGGCCGCTCGCTGCGTGTTCCCGGTGATCCTCGCGACCTCCGCTTCGAGAAGTTGCGCCTTGTGGAGGTAGTTTGCGGGGCAGTGCGCAGCCCAGGCGCGGAAGCGACGCGCGTTGCGGCGCACGACTCTCAGCCATTTCGAACGCGGCCCCGCCTTGCCGCTCGCGTACAGTTCCGCAGACAGCAGCGCCGTATAGAAGTGATGTTCCACCATGTGCTGCATACCGATGGAGGATTTTAGATAAGTCGCGGAGGTGGCTGCGATCTCCACGGCGGCGTCGTATTCGCGCCAGAGGTAGAGCGCTTGCAGCTTGTTCACATAGTAGTAGTGGGCAAAGTGAGGCGAGCCATAGTCGGAGAGAGATTGAACATACGCCTCTTCATCGAACTGCGCATCGGCAAACGAGGTCGGGCTCTCGGTTTCGCCTCTCAGGCTGCGGATGGTCTGCCGCACGGCGTGGAGCGTACCGACATTCTCGCCGCTGCCGGAGCGGTGGAGAAAGGGCAGGAACCGGTCGCACTCGGCCAACACCGCGTCCAGATCTGCGCCTCGCATGTGCATGTTTTGCGCGATCCCGCTGCACGCGCAGCCTGCGTGAAACAGATCCCCGGTTTCGACGCCTGACCGGTAGGCGGTGCGATAGTACTCCTCCGTCGTTACCAGCGGATTCATCCAGGAGTGCGCGAAATAGCCGTAGACGAAATTCACCTCCGCCCGCTGTTGGCTGCTCCCGGACTTCTCCAGCAGGGCGAGACAGAGCTGGCCCCACTCGTGACCGGCTTTGTGACGGCCGAGCACCCCGCTCTGAAAGATAGGACCGACAGGCAGATAGGCCACCGGACACTCGGGGAAATTTCCGCGTTCAAGGCACATCTGCACGATGGCCGCCGAGCCAGCGACACAGAGTTCCGGCCTGATCTGGTAGGCGGCCTTGAGAGCGCCTGTGGCGATTCTCGCGCCGATGCGGTTCTCTTCGCCCACCATATCCGGCAGATCAGCCAGATCGAGCGCCTGTTTCCCGCGCGTTCTGAGCTTGACGCGGATAAAATCGCAGAGAAATTTCGGTGGGACGAACGCCTCCGGCAGAAAGATCCCAAACAGCGCCGCGCCCTGTCTTCCGCGCGCGTAAGCGCCCCGAAAATCCGCCCGGTCGGTGAGAAAATGGATCTGACTTTCGAGGGTTCTGGCTTTATCGAGCGTCGTAGACGCGAGCGCGAGCGCCCCTTCGAAGCTGAGCGCGGCGGCCTCCTCCTGTCCGGCAAGATGTTCGCAGAGGGCGCGTTCCAGCGTGGCTTCGAAGGCAGGTGCGCCTCGATGCTGGTTCCCTTCCTCCAGGAACTGCACGGCAAGATGCGCGTGATTCAAGGCCTGCTCGTAGGCGGTCGAACGGCGGGCACGCTGCGCGGCCACCAGGTTGAGACGGGCCAGTTCGGAACGTTCCCCGGCCTCTTCGACCAGACAGGGGGCAGCTTCGAAATGGCTGAGCGCATTGAACAGGTCGTCGTCCGTCTCGGCGTCCCTCATTTCCGAAACCAGCAATCGGCCTATTTTGAGATGCGTCCGCTCGGCTTCGCTTGCACGGAAGAGGGTCAGGACAGCCTGCTGCACCCGGTCATGTCGAAAATGATAGGACTCCGATTCGCGAGACATCGTCAGAAGGCCCAGCCGAACCGCATCGGCGAGATGCAGTGCGATGGTCAGGCTGTCCACGCCCGCAATGCGCCCGAGAAGCGCGCCGGAAAATCGGCTGCCCACGCAGGCAGCGGTTTTCAGGGTTTCGCGCGGGGCGTCTTCCAGGCGACGGATCCGTTCCAGGAGGAGGTCCACGACATTCGCGCTGATGCCTTTGGCCTCGACCTGATCGAGGGCATACTCCCAGCGCAGACGTTCCCGCGAAAATCTGAGGATTCCGTCCTCGTACAGGGAGAGGAGCAGTTGGTTGACGAAGAACGGGTTACCCTGCGTCTTGTCGAATACGATGTTCGCCAGGTCGTGCGACTGCTCTACGCTCGTTCGCAGTGCATCGGCGATGAACCCTGCGATCACCTTCTGGGGCAGGGGAAGCAGACTGAGCCGTTCGATGCGCGCTCCGTTTCTGGCCAGACGATCCAGCGTGACCGTCAGGGGATGTGCAGCCGTCACTTCGTTGTCGCGATAGGCGCCGATGAGGAAGAGCGCAACGCCTTCCGACTGCGCCAGCGTCGTTTCCAGCCAGGAAAGCGTGGCAGGATCGACCCATTGGAGATCGTCCAGAAACAGGCAGACGGGGTGTTCTCGACGGCAGAACGATTCGACGAACGCGCGAAACACACTCTGAAACCGATGTTGTGACTCGCGCGGCGGCAGCGGCTCGACGGGCGTCTGGCTGCCGATGATGATCTCCAGTTCCGGGATGACATCGACTACCAGTTGACCGTTGTTTCCCAGCGCTTCCAACAGATTCTGGCGCCACTCGGCGATCGATTCCTGACTCTCGGAGAGCAATTGACGGATGAGCTCCCGAAACGCCTCATGGACGGACGCGAACGGCACATTACGTTTGAGCTGGTCGAACTTGCCGGCGATGAAGAAGCCGTTGCGGTTGGCGATCTCCGCCTGGAGTTCGGAGACCAGACGGGATTTGCCCACGCCCGCGTAGCCGGCGATCAGCAGGAGCGTCGGGCGGTTCGCCGCGCCATCGAACGTATCCAGAACGGTGCGCATCTCCTTTTCCCGGCCGTAGAGCGTATCGGGAATACGGAAGCGGATGGAGAAATCCTGTTGTCCGAGAGGGAAATCCGGAACAGCCTCTCCCGCCTCAACCGCCACGCGGCAGCGCTCCAGATCGGACTTTACTCCGGCGGCGCTCTGGTATCTCTCTTCCGGAGATTTCGCCAGCAGCCGCAAAACGAGGTTTGAGAGCGCTTCCGGCACGTTCGAATTGATGCGAGAGGGGGCTGAAGGCACGCGTGCGATGTGATGGTGAATCAACTCCAGGGGATCCAGCGCGAGGAAAGGCGGCGCTCCGGTGAGCATCTCATAGAACGTGGCGCCGAGGGAGTAGAGATCGGCACGGTGGTCTACCGCGCGGTTGAGGCGTCCTGTCTGCTCCGGGGCGATATACGGAAGCGTCCCGGCGATTGCGTCCGGATTGCGCGTCGCCACCGATTCGCGGGGCAGGTACGTCGCGATGTTGAAGTCTACGAGCCATGTCGTCAAGGTGCCCATGTGGACCACGATGTTGGACGGGTTGATGTCACGATGAATCAGGTCGGCATCGTGCACCGCCGCGAGCGACTCCGAGACGCCCACGGCGAGGGTGAGGAAGTCCCGCAGGCCCATCGGCTTGCCGTCGATCAGACGGGACAGCGGCTCTCCGGGAGCCTGCTCGATGACGAGCGCCAGGCCGTTCCCGTACGCGACGAGCGCCAGAGCGCGCACAACGCCCGGATGGCGCACCGAGTTGAGAAGTTCGAACTCCTGTCGCAATCGCGTGACATCGCTCTCCGACGCATAATCGGAGGCGGACGTCTTGATGACGACCCGGTGACCATTCTCCGGGTGGACCGCTCGATATACGTGGGAATAGGCGCCACGAGAGAGCTGTTCGACTACATCGTATCCTGCGATTTGGGACTGCATAAGGCTTCCACAGGCGATTCCGCCCCTCAAGAAGTGCGTTCCGGTGACGATCTTGGGACAGCTACAGAGGCGCCGATGTCGGTGCAACCGTATCACCTCAATAAGTCGCGGGACGTGATCATGCTGCTTCCCAGGACTTGCCTAGGTTGAGTTGCTCCGCACGCTCTCTGATGAGTTCAGCCAGGGGAGGAATCTCCCTTTTCTCACTCAGCCGGTCTTTGAGATAGTGGTAGAAGTTCACGCCCACCTTCGTCGCCGTCCCCGAGAGCGTCATAAAGGTGTCCCAACAACTCTTGCCCTCCTCACTCCGAGGACCGAAACTCACATCCCGCTTACGAACCCGCCTCCGGGCGGCTAACTCCGCTGCATTGTTGTGCAGGGGGATCTCCGGATGAGAAAGAACCATCAGCAGTTCCTCTTTGTGATGGCGGGTCTTCTGGATGCGGTCGTCGAGAGCGTCGTAGCCGCTTACGGTGGCAAACAGCCGGTCGAACGCACTCTCCAGGCGCAAAGCCTCCGCAGACGTCGGAGACTTCTGGTAGGCGAGCAACTCTTTGTAGAAGTCCCAGTAATCCTTCTGGAAGTCCGTCAGCAGTTTCGCGTGGGGAGCAAGGCGCGGTATCAACTTGGCATAGTGGCGTCCGTCATGGATCCAACACAGCGCCCGCTCCAAGGTCAGCCAGACAAACTGTCCCGCCGCGTCGCAGACCAGCAGTTGCAGAGCCGGAAACTCCTCCTGCGCCTGGTAAGCCGCTATTGCCATCCCCTCCTGGATGGTGGTGATCTGCCGAGGCTTGAGGGGGGGCAGAAACTCCGTGAGCAGAAGACGCAAAACCTCCTCAGACATCGGTGTGTCTTGGGGCAGTTGCAGCAAGCGTTTGCGGTCGGGCTTAGAAAGCCCCTGGATTTGCATGTAAGCCAGAGCGGCGCTGTTGCAGAGGTAGGTCAGATCTTTGCCGCCA
>JAYUMV010000016.1:0-14104 GCA_043762265.1 Chthonomonadaceae bacterium
TTCTCCAGCAGTCGGATAGTAGTGTTGGTAGGACAAAGCTGACTCGTGCAGTTCCACCGAAGCAGATTGCTGTGACAGTGGAATGAGTTCGCCAAGATCGATCCTGGCGACAGGTTGATGCTCGATAAGATCGAGGACTTGAATTTCTAAGATCTTCTCGCTCAAGCCCCGCGATAACGTGCCTTTGAGTAAATGACTGCCACTATTGAGGTTAGCTTTAGACTCCTTATTGATTAACTCTCTGCCCAGTACTCCAATCGGAATGCGCCGTCCGCCAGAACCGAGATAATCTACGGCAATGTCTTTCCCCCGACGATCGAACGCAAATCTACCCGTAAACTCTTCAATCTGAACCCGATCGATCGTCGGTGCCGGATTGACGACAAATTCTCCGATTTCGGTGTGGATGTGGATTTTGGGGTCTAGCGGTCGCACGATTTTAGCCGCTACCACCGTGCCAGGAGCCAGCAGCGGTGAGTCCCCGTCTTCGGTGTCGGCCTCGTCCGCACCGCCAGCAACTTCGGGTTGCTCGGCGAATCGCCCACCCATCCGGAACTGCTGGACTATCTGGCGAAACAGTTTATGGATCAGGGCTGGTCGATGAAGGCGATGCACCGTCAGATCATGCTCTCCGCGACCTATCAGATGAGCAGCGGGCGCAACGCGCACAACGATGAGATCGATCCGGACAACCGCTATGTCTGGCGCGCCAGCCGGCGTCGCTTGGAGATCGAAGCGTGGCGCGACTCCCTCCTGGCCGTCACCGACAAACTGGACCTGACCGTCGGCGGCCCCTCGATCTCGCTCTCGTCGGCGGACAACCATCGCCGCACGTTCTATGCCGCCGTCAGTCGTCACGACCTGGATCCGATGCTGCGCTTGTTCGATTTCCCGGATCCCAACGCGACCACGGATGCCCGCATGGCGACGACCGTGCCGTTGCAGCAGTTGTTTGTGCTCAACAGCGATTTTATGATACAGCAGGCCAAAGCCCTGGCGGCGCGCCTCCACACCAATCCGATGGAGAGTGAGGTGGATCGCATCAAGGAGGCCTATATGCTCGTCGATAGCCGCCCGCCGAGCGAGGCCGAGATCGCGCTGGGTCTGGCGTTCCTACAGGGGTCACGGTCTAACGTTGCGCCCGATACCGGCGGAGGCGTCACTGCTGGTCAGGCGCAGACCACGGCCGCTCCTGGCGCGCCGAAGCCCGCACTGCCCAAACCGGCTCTGTTGTCACGCTGGGAAGAGTACTCCCAGGCGTTGCTGAGCGCCAATGAATTTCTCTACGTAGACTGATGAGAGCCGAAACTTTTCCAACCCCGCGCAGCCGAAGACAAGAGACAACACGATGACCACCACTCCCGACGATAAGCTGATAGTGAACCCGAACGAAGCGCTGCCCACACGGCGGGACATGCTCTGCCGCATCGGCGGCGGATTCGGCGCACTCGCGCTTAGCAGCATGCTGACCACCGTAGCAGGCGCTTCCACCACAACTGCCGCGCCCGTGGCAGCGGGCGGCGCTCGCAAAAGCTACACGCTCGACACCCGTGTTCCCATGTTTCCGGCGAAGGCGAAGCGGGTCATTTTCCTGTTTATGAACGGCGGGCCATCGCATGTAGACACCTTCGACTCCAAGCCGTCCCTCGCGAAGTACGCCGGCCAGAGTCCGGATCCGATCAAGATCGGCGGCAAGAAAAACTCTGGCCTCTTGATGGCCTCTCCATTCAAATTCGACCGGTATGGCAAGAGCGGCATTGAGGTCTCGGAACTCTACCCGGAAGTCGGGAAGTGCATTGACGACATCTGTGTGCTGCGCTCGATGTATACCGACAACCCCAACCATGAGCCTGCCCTGATGATGATGAACTCGGGCAACATGCAGCCGATCCGGCCCTCCCTCGGCTCCTGGATCACCTATGGCCTCGGCACGGTCAATCAGAACCTGCCCGGCTTCGTGGCGCTCTGCCCTGGCAAACCGGTCGTCGGGCCACAACTCTGGAGCAACAGTTTCCTGCCGGGCATCTATCAGGGCACCCATATCAACAACCGTGAGACCGATCCCAAGAAAATCCTGCGCAACGTGGAGAATCGTTACCTCAATCCGACCGATCAGCGTGAACAACTCGACCTGCTACAGCAGATGAACAAGCTGCACCTCGGCCAGCACGACCACGATCCACAACTCGACGCCCGCATCTCCGCCCTTGAACTGGCGTTCCGCATGCAGTTCGAGGCACAGGACGCGTTCGACATCGGCAAGGAGTCGAAGGCGACCCGCGAGATGTACGGCGACGGCGAGTTCGCCAACGCCTGCCTGATGGCGCGCCGACTGGCGGAGCGCGGTGTCCGTATCACGCAGATCTACTACGGCGACGGCCAGCCCTGGGACGATCACTCCGACATCCTGAACCACCGCGACCATGCGAAGAAGAGCGACAAGCCGATCGCCGCGCTGCTGAGAGACCTGAAACAGCGCGGCATGCTCGACGACACCCTCGTCATCTGGGGCGGCGAATTCGGGCGTACTCCGACTTCGCAGGGCGCGAAAGGCCGCGACCACCACAGCACCGGCTTCTCGATGTGGATGGCGGGCGGAGGCGTCAAAGGCGGCATGGCATATGGGTCCACCGACGAGTTCGGCTTCAATGCGGTGGAAAATCCTATGCATGTCCACGACCTGCACGCCACCATTCTGCACCTGATGGGCATGGACCATACCAAACTCACCTATCGCTATAGCGGCCGCGACTTCCGTTTGACTGACGTTCACGGCGTCGTCCAGCACGCCATCATCGCCTGATGCGACTGCTTCTCCATTTCTCCCTACTGATAGGGGCGATGACAATGATGCTCACTGCCAACGCGCAAGATCATCGTGTGTCTCCGAAATTGAACCGGGTCGCCGAGACCCGGTTCGAACTGCATGGGGTCGTCGGAGAGTATCTCGATTCGATCACCCGTAACTGGCTTCTCACGATGCCCGATGCGAATCCTGCCGTGCTGGAGATGTTTGCGGACCGGGACAAGCTGCCCCATCGGGATCTTTTGCCGTGGTCTGGAGAGTTCGCTGGAAAGTACCTCACCGGCGCCGTTCAGGTTCTCCGCCTCACGCACGATCCTAAACTCAAGATCTATCTCACCGCGTTCGTAGCAAAACTCATTGGACTTCAGGCGGTGGATGGCTATCTCGGCCCGTTTCCTGCCGACAATCGGTTGGAAGGCAGGGGCGGCACCTGGGATGTCTGGGGCCACTATCATGTGATGCTGGGGCTGTTGTTGTGGCACGAGGATACAGGCGATAAGGCGGCGCTGAACTGTGCGGAGAAGATCGGCGACTTGATGTGCCGCAAGTTTCTGCATACCGCAAAGCGAGTTGTGGATACGGGCAACGCCGAGATGAACTTGGCCGCGATTCATTCGCTGGCCCTGCTCTATCAGGTATCGCACAAGCAGAGCTACCTGGACCTGGCAAAGCAGATTCTGGGGGAGTTTCAGGATGAGCGCGCGGGCGACTATATGCGGGTCGCGCTGGCAGGCAAAGAGTATTTTCAGGGTCCGAAACCCCGCTGGGAGAGTCTGCATGCCATCATGGGAATCGCGGAACTCTACTTTATCACGGGAGACGAAAACTGCCGTAAAGCCTATGAGCAGATCTGGTGGAGCATCGCGAAGCTGGATCGTCATAGCAACGGCGGCTTCTCGTCTGGAGAGCAGGCGCAGGGCGATCCGTATCATCCTGGCGCCATCGAGACCTGCTGTACCGTCGCCTGGATGGCGCTCAGCGTCGATATGCTGCGCATGACCGGCAGTTCGCTAGTCGCGGACGAGTTGGAGCTCTCGACCCTCAATCAGGCGCTGGGGTATCAGCATCGTTCCGGTGCGACTTGCTCTTATAACACACCCATGGACGGTGTCCGCCGCAACAGCACGGACGAGATCGGCTTTCAGATCCGGCCGGGCAGCGAACAGGTAAACTGCTGCAGCGCCAACTCTCCGCGTGGCCTCGGCATGATCAGCGACTGGGCTCTCATGACCGACGGCACCAATAGCTTGACTCTAAACTGGTATGGCCCTTCCACCCTGACGTCGAGACTCAACGGTAATACCGTAACGCTCAAACAGCAGACCAACTATCCGCGTACCGGAGGTATGACGCTGCATGTCTCGCCGGAACATGCCCAGCAGTTCGCTCTCAAGCTTCGCATTCCCCATTGGTCGGATCATACGACGGTTCACGTCAACGGCAAATCAGTTCCGCATGTGCAGTCAGGCTCCTACTGCGCTCTACTCCGTACCTGGAAACCGGGCGATGTCGTGCAGATCAGCCTCGACATGTCACTTCATTTCTGGGTTGGAGAGCGCGAATGCGCAGGGAAGACATCCATCTATCGCGGCCCGATTCTCCTGGTCCTCGAAACGCCGAAAACACATCTCACTTACAGTCCGCAATGGTTGAATTCCGGCGAAATCATGGTTGTAAAAGAGCCAGGCGCTACGATCGAAGCAGCTTTTGAAGGCACCTCCGTTGTCTGGAAAGGCATGCAGTTCGATGATGCCGGGCAGGCTCGGGTCACGATCGATGGTCAGGAAGTGGCAATCGTCGATCAGTACGGTCCCCAACGCGGCGTCCCGTTTACCTGGGAAAAGCACAGTCTCGCATCCGGCCATCACACCGTCAAAATTACCCTCACGGATACCAAGAATCCGGCATCGAAAAACCATTGGATCAATGTTAGCATCCTCGGTGCGCCTCAACCCACCGATAAAGCCCTTGATGCCGCCAACCTGCGCGGGCTCCTACTGCCCGCTGGCCGAATCGAACCGCCTCAAGTTCTGATCGAATATATCGCAACCGACGGATCCAAAATTCGCCTTCACGACTACGGCACCGCTGGAGCCAGCGGTACTCCCTACGTCTCCTGGCTGAACGTCCGTAACATTACGCCATCTCCCTTTACCAAAACAAATCCACTTCGCACTGCACGCTTACAAGTCCCAATGCCGTTCAGTCGTTAGCTTAGTGAAGTTTTATCGTTTCCAAAGCCTCGATTGCTCCCGATATAGCATCGATGGAAACAAAACTTCTGACATGTGCAGGAATATTTCGGCTCATCACTTGTCTAACGCATTTAGCGTAGCATCGTCCAGCGAAGAGACAAACGATTCATTCCTATAATCCTCACGTGTACGGTCTACGAGTTTGGCGCCAATTCGACCAACATAAACGAAACCGTGTTGCGTGTAGTAAGTACCGCCTCGCTCATACATACGGATCAGAGGGGCAAATGGATCGGGCAAATGGGGATATGCCTTTGTAGCATATTCTTGAACGAGCAGCCAGCGAAACCATTTGTCCCACGCTAGCCAGGCTTGGTAACCTAGGTAAGAACTAGCAAGTGCCAGTTGATTATGGATCTCGTCTCGTTCTGTTTCATCATCAATGGTGAGATTGAAGAGATGAAACATGTCTACGCTCGGCCAATACGACCACTTTTGAAGTGTGTTGCACCATAAAGCAAGCCGATGAAAATGTTCTAGTAAGAGCATCGTATTAGATATTAGATGTCGATCACCTACCGTCCAATCTATCGATTCACCTACAGTCCAGTCTATAGAGCCTTTTGCAAAAGTCGGTTTTTCTGACATTAGTTGCCATTTGTTCACATTCATAAATAGGGCATTTTGGACTTTTGCAAAAGGCTCTATAGATTTAATTTTGTCTAACACCTTTTCAAGTACAGCAGATTGGGAACTCAGAAGCATGTGTGTTCTCCTAGCAAGTGTGCTTTCACAGGACATAGCGTGCTTGCAGGGATGGCGACCACAGCCATACACGCCGGGCTAAAGCCCTCGGCTAGAGGCCTACGGCCTAAGGCCCGTTGAAGCGGGCACCCTGGCTTTCTGGAAGCAAAATGAGTCCGAGATAGATCTTGTTTCGTCCGGAGGACGGCCCGCCGAAGGCGCGTAGCGAGGGACAACGTCCCTTGACAACCCCAAGTCGGACCAGAAGGCTTACCTTAACGGTATTAGCCCTTATGGTACTGTTGCAAGGCAACTTGATACCGAGTCGCTTACCAGGAGACTTCGTCAGTATAGGGGATCCAAATGTTCTTGACCTGGGTTGCCTGACGCAAGAATTCCTTTCCCTGACCCGTTTCTGGGTCGCGCCAATCGCACCGCGATTCGTCGTGTATCCAGGTGCGTTTCATGTTGCCGGTGGAAGCGTATTCGACGCGTTTGCCGCCTTCCGGCGTCCCGACATACCAGACGGAGGTGACTTCATCGTGGAGGGCTAGCACTTCGGCGAGTGGGTCGCGTTTGCCGGTGATGATGTTGATGACGCCGCCGGGAACGTCGGAGGTTTCCAGGACCTGATAGAGATCTGTGGCGGCAAGCGGGTACCGTTCGGAGGGAATAACGACTGCGGCATTGCCCATCGCGATTGCGGGAAGGACGAGGGAGAGCAGGCCGAGCAAGGGACTCTCCGTCGGGCAGGCGATGCCGATGACGCCGAGGGGTTCGTTCATGGCGAGCGTGACATTCTTGCCAGCGGTCTGATGCACTGCTCCGTCGTATTTGTCCGCCCAAGCAGCGTAGAAGTAGCAGCGTTCGAGGCTGAGATCGACCTCTTGCGACGCAGATCGGTGAGTTTGCCCCGTCATCTGGGCAATGCGTGTTGCGAACTCGGCACTGCGATAAGCGAGGTTCTCGGCCAGATAGTAGAGGATCTGAGCGCGGACGTGTCCATTGCTCTTCGCCCAACCGCTAGCGCTCCGGGCGGCTTCGACCGCATTGCGAATGTCCTTCCGGCTGCCCTCTCCGACACTGCCGAGCACCTTTCCCTGGGGGTCCAATACGGGGATGCTATAGCCCGAGTCGGGGCGGGCCTGTTTGCCTCCAATGTAGAGTTTCGGAGTACGGTCAATGGGCGGCAGGCCCATTGCGACTGGCAGAGCGGAAACGGCGGTGGCAGACTGCTCTTCCATCAACGGCGCATTGGCTTTCGGACGCTCGATGCGCTTCACATACTCCCAGAGACCCTCCCGTCCGCCTTCGCGCCCGTATCCGCTCTCACGATAGCCGCCAAAGCCGGAGGCTGCATCAAAAAGATTGGTGCTGTTGACCCAGACGGTTCCGGCTTTGAGTTTGGGCGCAATGTCGAGAGCGAGATTGAGGTTCTCAGTCCAAACGCTTGCGGCGAGGCCGTAGCGAGTATTATTGGCGAGTTCCACAGCCTCGGCAGGCGTGCGGAACGTCATGCTCACCAGAACAGGACCGAAAATTTCCTCCTGCGCCAGCATCGAGGAGGGCGATACGTCGGTGAACAGTGTCGGGGGAAAGAAACAGCCGGTAGTAGGACAGGCATTGGCCGACTGCCAGAGCGTTGCGCCCTCGGCCTGGCCTTGCTGAACGAGCGCGGAGATCCGTTCGAGTTGGACCGGAGCGACGATGGCGCCGATGTCCGTCGTCTTGTCCAGCGGCGATCCGATGCGCAGCGTCTCCATCCGGGCGCGTAATTTACGATGGACTCGATCCGCGATGTTCTCCTGCACCAACAGTCGCGAACCAGCACAGCAGACCTGTCCCTGATTGAACCAGATAGCGTCCACCAGCCCTTCGACCGCCGCGTCGAGATCGGCGTCCTCAAAGATCAAAAACGGAGACTTGCCGCCGAGTTCCAACGACAGCTTTTTGCCACTCCCAGCCGTCACCTGTCGAATCAGACGCCCAACCTCCGTCGAGCCCGTAAACGCGATCTTGTCGATCCCCGCATGTTTGGTCAGCAACTCGCCCGTCGTGCCATCGCCCGTCAGGACATTGACGACCCCCCCCGGCAGCCCAATTTCCGCGCAGATCTCTGCGAAAAGCAGCGCCGTCAGAGGCGTGTACTCCGCAGGTTTGAGCACCACCGTGTTGCCCATCGCCAGGGCCGGGGCGATCTTCCAGGCCAGCATCAAGAGCGGGAAGTTCCACGGGATGATCTGGCCGACCACTCCTACGGGCTGATAGCCCGCCAACTCGGACGGCATTAACTGTGCCCAGCCCGCATGATGATAGAAGTGCCGCACTACCAGTGGAATATCGATGTCGCGGGTTTCGCGGATCGGCTTGCCGTTATCCAGCGTTTCGAGCACGGCGAACAGGCGCGCCTGTTTCTGCACCTGTCGCGCCAGCGCATAGAGGTAGCGTGCGCGCCCGTGCGCCCCCAGTTCCCACCACGCCTGCTGCGCGGTCCGTGCCGCCGCAACCGCCGCATCGACATCTGCCTCACCCGCCTGCGCAATCACGGCTAGAGAACTGCCCGTCGCAGGATCGACCGTCTCAAACGTCGTTCCCGTCGCACTCGCCCGCCACTGCCCTCCAACAAACAGGCCAAAGCCACCTTTATGCCGCGCAATCCATTCGTGCGCAGGCGCGGCGCTCTCCGGCGCAGGACCATACTCCATCGTCTCAAAAATCTCCGCCACAGTCGCCATCTTCCGTCGCTTTCTCGCGTCTAAACAGAAATCGAATTTCGCCCGAATAAATTAAGACATTGCCAGCAACACCGCAAATCCCATCCACCTACCCCGAACGCGCAGAGGTCGTTCCTTGTCAGGGCGCCCCCTTCCCGTGTCGGGAAGGGGGCGGGGGGTTAGGTAACCCGGTCAAGCGCCGGTAAAATTCCCAGCAATGCCACGAGAGCATTATACCTGTTGTGCAAAATAATCGGTCCGAGGATGCATTTCCTGCAACTTCGACTTGACCGTACTGTCAAAAAGGACATATAATGAGAGTGTATCTGTGGCCTGTGCTAATACGTATCGCTACTCTAAAAGCCCTCGTCTGCTATGCGCGCTCTTTTCTTCCCGGTCACCGGAGGAATCGTTCATGCCGTGTTCTGTGTTTCGCCTTGCCAGCGCTGGTCTCTTAACGACCGCCAGCCTGCTCTTGATTGCGTTAACCACCGCCCCGGCCCGCGCCCAGACGACGCGGCATTCCCTTGCCTCCGTACACCGAACTACCGTAATCGCGAAGCCCCGGGTGCTCACCAATTTGTCGATAGAGCCGCCTGCCTTACAGTTGACCGGACCCCGCTCGGTCGCCCATTTTCTCGTCCTCGCGCACTATGCCGACGCCTCCGTTGCTGACGTCACTTCCTCTGCGGTTCCCACCCTCTCGAAGCAGACCGCGCAACTGAGCGGCGTCGCGACTCTGCGCCCGATCAAGGATGGCGTTGCGACCTTGCAAGTGCGCTTTGGAGGCAAAACCGCCGTTGCTGGGCTCACCGTACAGGACAGCGCGAAATCGACGCCCGTCAGCTTCAACAATGAGATCGTTCCGATCCTGACGCGCTACGGATGCAACCAGGGCTCCTGTCATGGCGCACAGTATGGGAAGGGCGGGTACAAGCTCTCCCTGGCCGGGTTCGACACCGACCTCGACTACATGAACACCGTGCGACAGATGAAGGGCCGACGTATCTCTCTCGCCGACCCTGCACTCAGTCTGCTCCTGCTCAAACCAGCGCTGCTGGTCCCCCATGGCGGCGGAAGGCGGCTGGAGCGCGGCACTCCCGACTACAAGGTGATGCTGCAATGGCTGCGGGACGGAACTCCGGGACCGAATGCCAAAGAGCCGCAAGTCTCCAACATCGCGGTCTTTCCCTCTGAGCGCATCCTGCCGGTTGCCGGAGAGAAACAGCGGCTGGTCGTGCGCGCCACCTACAGCGACGGCTCCCTGCGCGATGTCACCGATCAGACTCGCCTGAACACCCTCAACGACGCTATCGCCTCTTGCACGCCGGAAGGTCTCATCACCTCCGTGGGCAAGGGCCAGACCGCGATCATGGTACGGTACGGCGGACAGGCGACAGTCGCGACGATGATCGTGCCGTTTACACCCGTGAAGGCGCAGCCTCCGATCAGCGTCGCAGGGCTGACGGGTTCCGCACGCATCGATGCTCTGGTCGCGAAGAAACAGCATGCGGTCGGCCTGGTTCCCTCCCCGATTTGCGACGACAGGACCTTCATTCGGCGCGTCAGTTTCGATCTGACCGGCACGCCGCCCACCCCGGAACATATCGCCGCCTTCCTCGCCAACAACTCTTCGGACAAACGCGAGAAACTGGTGGATGATCTGCTCACCAGCCCGGAATATGCCGACTTCTGGACGTTGAAATGGGGAGACCTGCTCCGCAGCAACCGCCAGAACCTGGGCGACAAAGGGATGTGGAGTTTCACGAACTGGATCCACACCCAGTTTGTCCAGAACAAGCCCATCGATCAGTTTGTCCATGAGCTGATCCTGGCACAGGGCAGCACCTTCACCACCGGACCGAGCAACTACTACCGGGTCGCGAGCAATCCCCAGGATCTCGCGGAGACCACCAGTCAGCTTTTCCTCGGCGTTCGGCTGCAATGCACGCGCTGCCATCACCACCCGTTCGAGAAGTGGAGCCAGACCGACTACTACCAGTTCGCGGCCTTCTTCGCGCGCGTCGGTCTCAAAAGCAGCACCGACTTCGGCATCTTCGGCAACGAAAACGTCGTCAAGATCCAGAACGGTGGCGAAGTCGGCCATCCCAAGACCGGCGCAACGATGTACCCGACGCCGCTCGGCGTCACACTCGCGAAACTTCCGGATGGCAAAATGCCCAGCCCGGATGCAAACGGCGACCGCCGTCGGGCGCTTGCCGACTGGCTGACGGCCAAAGACAATCGCCTCTTCGCACGCAACCTCGTCAATCGGTACTGGGGCTATCTGTTCACGCGTGGCCTCGTCAACCCGATCGACGATCAGCGCGTGACCAATCCGCCCACCAATCCGGAACTGCTCGACGCGCTGGCCGACGAACTGATCGCCGCTAACTTCGACCTGAAACATCTCCTGCGCCTCCTCTGCACCACGCAAACCTACCAGCGCAGCAGCGAAGGCACCAAGCAGAACTTCAAGGACGACACCTTTTTCACACACTATCTGCCCAAGCGCCTGGGGGCGGAGAGCATGCTGGACGCGATGGATTTCGCGTGCGGCACCCAGGAGAAGTTCAATCAGCTTCCGATGGGCACCCGCGCCATCCAGTTGCCCGACCCGCAGGTAAACTCCGACTTTCTCGACACCTTCGGTCGGCCACAGCGCCTCATCGCCTGTGAATGCGAACGTACCGCCGAGCCGAACCTGTCGCAGACCCTGAAACTGATGAACGGCGACAAGGTCAACAACAAAGTGACCGACGGCAATGGGCGACTGGCGAAGATGATAAACGCCAAGGCCACCAACGACGCAATACTGAACGACATGTACGTCGCTTCTCTGGGCCGTCCGCCCCGGCAGGACGAGCGACGCCTGGTCATGGCGACCCTGGCCTTTACGGCCACAAAAGACCGCAAATCGGTCTTCGAGGACGTTCTCGTCACCCTGCTCAACAGCAAAGAGTTCCTGTTCAACCACTGAGCCCCAGGAAGGATCCGATCCATGTTCGATTTCGAAGTTGGAAAACATAAAGACTGCGACGGCGTGTCACGCCGCGACTTCGTCCGCATCGGCGGCCTGGCCGCCTTCGGACTGACACTGCCGGGCCTCCTGGAGGCGCATGCCGATACCAAAACAGGGGGTGTGGTCAAGCAGCAGATCGCGCCCGGCGGACCGAAAGACATCGCCTGTATTCTGATCTGGTTGGGCGGCGGTCCGAGTCACATCGACACGTTCGATCCCAAGCCCGATGCACCGCAAGATATTCGGGGCACCTTCAAGGCGATCTCGACCAACGTCTCCGGCATTCAGTTGAGCGACCAACTGCCCAAACTCGCGAAGCAGATGGACAAGTTCTCGATCATCCGCTCCGTCACCTCGCCCGACGGAACGCATGAGACCGCCACCCACTATTTGCTGACCGGCTATCCCTTCGCCCCCGCCATCGAATATCCGGGCTACGGCGCGGTAGTGGCGCGGGAGAAGGGCTTCCAGAATAATATGCCGCCCTACGCCATGTTCGGCGGCATGCCTAACATGCACGGCGGCGGCGGCTACATGGGCGCCACCTACAATCCGTTCATCATCAATGGCGACGCCAACAACGCGAACTTCAGCGTGCAGGATGTCGCGCCGCCGAACGGCGTAGACATCGCCCGCCTGGATCGCCGCCGCAAGATGCGGATGGCGCTCGACGACTGGCAGCGCGACAAAGAGACCTCCAGCAAAGCCTCGCAGACGATGGATGAATTTTATCAGCGCGCTTTCAGCCTGGTCACCTCCCCCGACGCGAAAAAGGCGTTCAACCTGAAGGAAGAGAAGGACAAACTGCGCGACGAGTACGGGCGCAACACCTTCGGCCAGTCCTGCCTGCTCGCGCGGCGCATGGTCGAAGCAGGCGTCCGCTGCGTCTCGATCAACTACAACGGTTGGGACACCCATACCGACAACTTCAACGCCCTCAAGAACAACCTGCTGCCCCCACTCGACATGGGCTACTCCGCGCTCATCAACGACCTGAAGGAGCGGGGCATGCTGGACACCACGCTGGTCGTCTGTATGGGCGAGTTCGGCCGCACGCCGCGCATCAACTCCTCCGCTGGACGCGACCACTGGCCCGGCGCGATCAGCGTCTGCATGGGCGGTGGCGGCGTCAAGACCGGGATGGTCGTCGGCTCCTCCAATGCCAACGGCGAGGTGCCGAAAGACCGCCCGCTGCGCGTCGAGGATGTCGCTGCGACGATCTACCATGCTCTGGGCGTCAACGGCGAGAAAGAGTATATGTCGCCGCAGGAACGCCCGATCAAAATCAACTACGACGGCACTCCCATCAGCGAACTGGTGGGCTGACAGGCAATCAATTACTTATGAAGCAAGTGACTTTCTGGAGTGTGGGCCTGCTCCTGCTGCTGCACGGGGCAGCAGGAGCGCAGAGCGCCAAGCCTGCGACCGGCGCGGCCCTGAGCTATGCGAAGGACATCCGCCCGATCTTGCAGGCGCGCTGCGCGGTCTGCCATAGCGAGAAGACGCTGAGCACCCCTGCGCTCTCCGGCGGACTAGCGCTCGATACGTTTGCAGCCCTCAAGAAGGGGATCGGCGGAGGCGCGGCCCATTCCGTCCTGATTCCCGGCAAGAGCGCGGAGAGCGAACTCTATAAACGTCTGATCACCACCAGCGCCTCCAAGCTCATGCCGAAAGGCGGTCCTGCTCTGCCTGCCGCCCAGATCGCTCTCTTAAAGAGTTGGATCGATGCGGGTGCGCCTGCGGGCGATCCGAAGGCCGATGCCGTAGCGTCTGGAAACTCCCCTATTTCCCTGCCGATGCCGACCAACCCGGCGCTGCAAGAGGTTCTCTTTCCCACCCTGCTCAAAGCGCCCGCTGACATGCTGGCCAAGGACGCCCCGAAGGATACCGCGCTGGCGCTCGCCCTCAAAGTGGGCCCGTTGCCGCCGGTAACCGCGCTGGTTTTCAGCCCGGATGGAAAGATCCTGGCGGTCGGGGGCTATCGTTCCGTCACCTTCTGGAATCTGCCGACCGGCAAGCCGATCACTTCCATCGTCCATCTCCCTGGCCCCGTTCAAAGCCTGGCGTTCCGGCCGGACGGGACTCAAATCGCCGTCGCGGGCGGCGCGCCCGGCAGCAGCGGCGAGGTCGAGGTCTTTGATGCGAAAACGTTTGCCCAGGTCGGCCCTACCCTGGGAGCGCACAGCGATGTCGTCATGAGCGTCGCCTGGAGCGCCGACGGTAAATGGATCGCCACCGGCAGCCAGGACAAGACCGCGCGCCTCTGGCAATGGCCGGACGGCAAAGAGTTGAAGGTGTTCAAAGACCACTCAGACGCCGTGACGCGGGTCGCCTTCTCACCCGATGGCAAAGCCCTCTATACCGCCAGCATGGACCACAACCTGCGCCGCTACGACACCGACAAAGGCATTCTAGTCCGCGCGTTCACCGGGCATAACGAGGGCGTCACGGCGATGGCCTTCAGCCCGCAGAACAACATGCTCTTCTCTGCAGGCTCCGAGCCGACCCTCAAGCGATGGAACCCCGATACCGGCGATGTCGCCGGCAACTACGGAGGTCATGGCGCGACGGTGACGGAGATCGTGTTCAGCAAAGACACCAAGTTCGTCGCCTCGGCCTCCGG
>JAYUMV010000017.1:0-20734 GCA_043762265.1 Chthonomonadaceae bacterium
TGCCAGGTCACGCAGCGTTCTTAAGCGGCGTTCGCCGACGACTTTCTCCGTCGTTTCTTGCACTGGCGTGAAGACGCCCCCGATCCCCCCGCTCTCGTCTCAAATGGGACTATAGGAAAAGGTGAAGTAGCATTCTTCGGGATAGCCATGTCTCTTGAGGGGAAGAAACAGATCGTCCGAGCGCGTGGCCCGGCCTGTTTCCAAAACGCCATGCAGCATCGGGCCGATTATGTGCCATATTTCCGGCCAACACTCCTGCCCTGTTTGCCCTAAAGCCTTGGGATGCTTGTTTCCTACGATCGGACAGTAGGCGTCATTGTAGAGCATCACCAGTTCTTCGCCCCACCAGACAAGCAGCGCAAAACTGGAGTTGAGGCAGATACTCACCGAGGTTTTAAGGCTTTGCGGCCACGCGTCTACCGGACCTAGAGGGGTTTGCGACCAGTCGAGCGTGCGCATTCGCTCACCCATTTCGCCTCCTCCGGCAAAACAAGTATCCGTTGTATTTGCAAGTTGCATTCGAGGAAAAGAAGTCATGTATTCTGACCTATCCGGAACAACCGATGCGAAAGCTACTACACTGTACGCTCGATTTCACCTTTTGTTTGCAAGTAGCCTGATTTTGACATCGCGGCCCACTTTTGCGCTGAACCTAACCAACGAAACCAGCGCAGAATGGATTTCGTCACCAGGCTATGGAACAGAAACTGCAACCTTTAGAACCTGCCGATGCCCAGATTGTCTGCCAGACTACGCTCACGAAAGGCGGATATGACGACGATGCCTGCCTTTCACCCCTGGGGCCGGAAAAAGCAAGCAACGGAACGGAGGATACAACCGACATCGTTCTGTGGGTGCGTTCTCTGCGGCATGACAGTCCTATCCGAGCGCTTGCCCTTGAGGCTCTGGCAGGAAAGCCTCCTTCCACGAAGCAGCCATTGCTCGATATGCTCGCTGATCCTGTTCCTAATCGCTGGAGAGAGTGCGCAGTGGCCGCCTGGGTTTTGGGACATTTCCCGTCTCTGGAAGCCGAAGAGCAGCGATTCGAAACCCAAAGACTCTGTCAGGTACTGGGTAATCAGGGCAAGCCTCTTGGAAAGCGCTCCTGGCAGCATCTCGTTCGGTCGCTTCCCGTTTCAGGAGGGGGCGGGCTGCTGATTACCTTGATGTTTCTGGTGTACGGCGTGAGGTACCATATCCCTATGGAGCATGGTTTCAGGTTTATCCTGGCAGGCATCCTGGGCGTCCTTGTCTATACCATCCTGTGCTCTCCCTTTCTCTTGCCACTCTCCATCGCTTACGATCGAAAACGCAGCAACCGTGTCCGCAGTGCGGCGGCGATCGCTCTCGGAAAGATACGGTCTCCCGAGAGCCTTGGCGTTTTGGCAAGGTCCGCTGCGGACAGGAGCCGGCCTGTGCGCATGGCAGCTCAAGCGGCCCTACGGCAGGTACTTCCCATGGTAACCCGCGCCCACTATGGACAACTGGGATCAGAAACGGTATCTTGCCTTTGTAAAGTTTTGCAGGACACGGATGAGCCACTCGTCTTAGCTGTTATGGATGCCTTGCGGCTCATAGGAGACGGTAACGCGATTTCCACAGTCTCTCGGCTGACAGCGCATGGGCGTACAGAGAATGTGCGTCAGGCCGCCACCCTTCTTCTTCCCATTTTACAAGAGCGTAGGGAGGAAGAAAACGCCTCAAAAATGCTTTTGCGTGCTTCGCAGGCAAGTCAATACAGTCCTGCTCTTCTCCTGCGTCCTACTTCAGGCCCTTCTGAAACAGACGAGCGTGAATTACTGCGTTCGGGCTCCGCCTCTGAGGAAACTCGATGAGTGGCACGAAATTCGCGTTGGCGGATTTTTCGGATTTTTCGGACTTTGGAGGGGCGATTTTCCACACGCCGTAGCAGTCGGTTCCATGAGGTAGCTTCCGCGGTAGTATCGGGGAATTTGCGTCTCCGAGAGCGCACCGTGAATTATAAAGTGGAACTCTGAATAGGGAAACTAACGACGATACGGGCGCCTCCCTCGGGACGATTCTCATAGGCGGTTTCGCCGCGCAAATCATAACGCGCGATATTCTCAATAAGATCCAGGCCCGTATGCGCGGCAGTCTCTGGATCAAAATCCTTGGCAAATCCTCGACCGTCATCGCACACTTCCAGGGTTGCTATGTTGCCATCCGTACCAAATGTAAGTGCCACATCTCCTGATCCATGCTTTACGGCGTTCGACACAAGTTCGTTGGCGATCAATGTGAGCGCCGTGGCCTGTTTGCCGGGTAAAGCTATATCTGCTACCTGCGCTCGAAGTTGTCGCCCCCCTAAAGTCGATTGCAGAAGAGGCAAAAACTGTTCGAGCACCTCTTTGGAAGAGAGTATCGTGGCCGTTCCGTCTCCGTGGGATTCCTTCGTTAAAATGTCATGGATGCCCCCCAGCGCCTGGATGTTCTGGCCCAGACGAACAAATTCCGACATAGGCACCGATTCCTGGCCGCCTTGACTTTGCAGTTCGATCAGCGCGGAAATGAGTTGGAGATTGTTTTTGACGCGATGATGCGTCTCGGTCATAGCCCGTCGGAGTCGGTTGTTCAGGATCTCGATTTCGGCTTGCCGTTCGCGTAGCTCCTCCCCAGCCTGCTTCAGTTCCTCAACATCGATGTTGTTCCCGAACCATTGTGTCACCCGACCTTCCACATCCTTCCGAGGATGCACACGAGTAAGGAACGAACGAAATTGACCCTCTACGCTACGCAAAGGAAAGACCATTTCAAACGGCTCGCCGGTGGCGATGGAGGCTTGCCATTTCTTCAGAACATGCGGCAACGCTTCGGGGTCGTGTACGCTTTGCCAGCCCCAGCCTTCCATGTCCTGAGGCGTAGTCCCTGTGTACTCATACCAGCGCCGATTGTACCAATGGATGAAACCATCGGGATGAGCGGTCCACGCGAGTTGCGGAAAGGCATCCGCCATCTCTCGGAAATGCCTCTCGTGGGCATTCCGTTCTTCCTCAAGCATCTTGTGCGCAGTGGCCTCAGGACTTGTAAAACGCTCGGTCACATCTCGCGCGATCCACAGCGTGGCTAGCACCTCACTCTGTTCGTTCAGGAGAGGCGTGAAGTGGTTTTCATAGTGGCGCAGGCCGATTACCGTAGGAGTTGGAGTGGTCCCGGAGGCAGGTTTTTTGGTCTGAAGGACGCGATCGGTCTGATCCGTCAAATGCGCAACCACCTCCGGATCCAGCCCAATCTCATGCGCCGTCTTGCCAATGATTTCAGAGACAGGCAGTCCAAAAATACGTGCTCCGGCCTGCCCAACAGCGAGAAAACGACACTGACGGTCAAGGACAAAAACGAGATCGGGGGAAACTTCCAAGATCCCCTCCATTGCTTTACCGAGCAGGGAAGGAGGAGCGGAACCTACTACGTCCTGACCGACTGAATGAGCAGAAGCAACGGAAGGGTCGATAGACATGCGTTTCGTTCCTTTGTACACACCTAAAAACCGACATCCGACAATGCCTGGTTCATACTATGAGTATGCATTGCATACCCGTCGCTTCCTTAGCACGGTAGGCTGATGGAATGGAAGCCTTGATCGCGGTTAATTGCAACAACTTTGTGTCTCTCATAATACCTCGAATCCGGGCCTGCCCATTTTACTGGATCGTGAAATCCGCGGCAGAAATAAAATTATCAAGTTCGCGCAACCTTATGGACGGAAGGGATGCTCCCTACCTGTTGGCAGGGCACGCTATTCTATCCGAAATCGATCCGTTGGTCAGCAACCTCTGAAGACGACCCTAAAACCGTGAAATCCCCTTCAATGTTGTTCAAACAGAACGGGACACAGCAATCAATATATGTCGCCGAAAAACCAGGGTCTGCCACCGTTGAGGCAAATGCAAGAGGAGGGCTAAGCCATGTCAGATCGTCAGGAAAAGCCGAGTTCACCGTTTTTACTTGGGAGGAGTAATGATCCTGAAAGCGGTATTTTACCGCGAACGTGCGGTAACACTGCCTGCTCTTTCCAGCCATACGCCGCATGCATGCGCCATAAAGAGAGAGGTTGACGAAGGAGGTTGCGGTGGAAACAGGGGTGAATGAAGTTCCGGCTGGGTACTCCTATGGAGCGACGGTCGGATGGTTTATCGCAGGGGGAGCCGTCACTGCGATCTTCTCGGGGTCTCTGGCCCGTTTGACAACGCGGGCCGACCTTGCTGAGGTTCTCGCTGTCGGCATGGTCGTGCCGGGCTTCACATGGACCGTGCAATTCGTGGCTTCCGCTGTCGCGATGCCCCCGCTTGGGCGGCGCATGTACTGGGGCGATCTCGGCCGCGTGTGCCTGCTGGGGTCAGTCGCACTATTGCCCGCCGCGCTGATAAACCTTGCCCTGCCACATCCTCCCTGGTGGGCTTCCCTGGTGAACGTGCTGGTGAGCGTTGCAGTCATGGGAACCGAGCTCTTCCGCCTGTCGGCACGGCACAAGACGCCCTTCGCCTGGCCCGTCAGTTGGTGCCTGACGATCACGGTGAATATGCTGCTGTTCCTCTGGGCGAGTTGGAGGTGGTGGTAGAGGCCGAACCAGGCGCTGCACCTGAAGCGAAAGTGGAAAAGCTGACCGCACTTTGCCGAACCGGCATGGAACGCTTGGGAGAGGGGCAGGAGAGTGACTAGCAGACGAAGACTTGCTAGTGCACGAAGGGATTCGAGATCCTTCATTAGACCGGAGGAGAGGATCAATGTGACTGGCCACGCTGATGCTCCATGCAGTAGATCTTTCCGCCAAACCGACGCTCATTATCCTGGCAGTACTTGGCCACCGCTGGCGTCACCGGCCTGCCGCAGTGGGCGCAGACTTCACGGGTGGTCATCATCTCGACATTGAGCGGAGCGGCAACAACAGGAGCTTGTGCAGAGAGAGGCGAATGGCGCTGGATGAGGAAGTCAGAGATGCGCTGCATCTCCTGCGGACGGAGCGTATGCCAGGAACCCTTGTCATCACTCCCAGCGAGCATCATAAGAAGGTTGTTGGCTTTGCGGTATTGCGTGAGAAAAGTGCTGACACGCTCGGTCACCTGGTCCGACTTGCAAACCTCCAGCAGGTTCGGATTGCCGACGCGGTTGATAATACCGCCGTCGGATATAGCGACCAGGTAATCGACCGGCATACTGCCGAACTGGACTTGTAAGACCAGTATCTTGTCGAGAAGCCTCTCCACATTGTCTCTCAGCACCCTCTTGAGGAGGTCACCCTGGCGCTTGGCTTGCAGAACTGGGGAGGGCATTCCCTGCCAGCGCCCATGAACGAGGCGAGCCCACTCCCCTTGCTTATTCACTCGGACCGTTGTCGTCACGCTCTTACTTTCGATGAGCACGATCCCCCAGCGGTGGAGGACGAGATGATCGATCTGAGCGACTTCCCCATGGTGCTCCAGGCGCAGGTCATGAAAGACTTTGACATCCTCAGTCGCAGCAAACGCGCGTCGCAAATAAAAGGCCATTTGATCCTCGGCGCGGCGTCCGGCTTTCGCAAGGGGATCATCGGACCGAAGCGGATCCAACTCTTTGACAATCATTGCAGGTGATACAACGTCCTTTCACGATCTCCGGGTATGGCACTATTTTACCCGTCACGACTCACTCTTTGCCTGACATTCTCGGGCAGTATTGGCAGCGTTTCGTGAAATTTATCATGGCAGGCGCTGCAGAGCACAGTGAAATCGCCCGGTAATTCGCGGCCAAGTCTCTCGTACGTGAGGTGGTGTGCGTGGAGATACACCGCACTGTTACCGAGTGCGCACCGTCGACCGGCGCGTTCAATGGCCGCGTCCCGACGCTTGAGTCAGTGGTCGGTTCGCAGATATTGCTCATAAGACAGCGTGCGCAGCAGCAGGGAAACCTCCCCCTCTGCGTCGCTTGGAGAACTCTGCTGTGCGGCTCGCAGATCCAGGTACACCCACACATTCCTCTGGCGGTGCATTCGGCCTCCGATGGAGCGCACGCGGGCAATAGGCCGTCCATTTCTCAGAACGGCATATTTTGTGTGAGAAGTTCGCAAAAAAACAATTTATGAAGTCACGACACCCGAACATAATCTCAGTTATGTCTGCCTACTTTTTGAGCAGGGTAACAGATAATTCTGAAGATGACAGTCTAAAGATAGATCATGCGACCGAGTAATTACTCGGTCGCATGATCTTGTCTTATTTTTTGCGCTGTCTCGCGAAGATCACTCGCTATCTTGTGGCCGTCTACATGGCGTAGATGCCCTAACCGCTGGTGCTTTTCAAATACTTCTGCTTTTTTTATCAAGCGGTCAGCGAAACCGAGCATATGTTCACGTTCCCCTAATGGTTCTTTGTTCTGCATGAATCACCTCGTTTATTTCTGGTTTTTGGTTCAACTCGCCTGCGATCTCCCACAGGCTCGCTCCCGATGCCCGGCGTTCCTTGATGAGTCCGACCACTTTGGCCGGGGGTTGTGTTGTCACGATGGCAGCCGAAGCCAGCGTACTTGCTTCGGCTGCGCGGGGAGTGCCGAAGGTCCGCATAACAAACGTCCGATAAAAATACAATATGGGACGCTCACATCACACGAATTCAGTTCTCAGTTTGCGCCTTCCGTCTCCAATGGCCAAAGTACTTATTATAGTCGCATCGGTCAAAACGGTAGAATATAGGGTTCAGGCGCGGCAGAGTTCAGCCCAGAGGCCACGATAGCAGCGGAGGAAGACGACGCCGTCTTCGGGTTCGACGGAGGCGCTGACTTCGCAGAGGGTGAAGCGGTCGTAACCGGTCTGTTGAAAGAGGTGGAACAGTTCGCGGTAGGGATAGCTGGTGTCCCAGAGGTCGTTGATGTGGCAGGACTTGATGTCGGGACGGAGCAGATCGAAGTAGGTCTTGACGGAGCCGTTCACGATGTCGCCTTTGTTGGAGTTCCAGCAGGCTCCGACTTTCGGATGTTGACACGCGTCTAAGAGGGTGCGAATGTGGGGCGGATGGGAGGTGCCGCCGCCATGGACTTCCAGCCAGATTTCCACGCCATGCGCCTCGGCGGTCATGCCGCATTCGTGCAGCATCGTGCCGATCTGCGAGAGCGTCTTCTCCTGGAGAACGCCTTCCGGAAAGCCGTTGGGCCGTACCTTCACGCCGTGCGCGCCGACATCCTCCGCCAACTGACACCAGCGTTTGCACTCCTCGACGTTCGCCTTCACCACCGCCGCATCCGTCGCGTGGAACTCACAAGTCGTTCCCAGGCCCCAGAGCGTTATGCCTGCGTCGGCGAAGCGCTGCCGGACCTCTGTGCGTTTGGCGGCATCCAGCGTGATCTCTACGCCGTGCGCGTGCTGAGTGCGCAGTTCTACCCCCTCCAGGCCCGCCTGCTTCACATGATCCAGGAGAGTCGGCAGATCCCAGTCTTTGGCGACATTGTAGGTGACGGTTCCGAGTTTCATCTTAGGTAGCTTCTCCTGAAGAGGTTCTATTCCGGCAGGGGTTTGCCCCTGGTCTCCGGGGCGAAGATCAGGCCGATCAGGCCGACCCCGTAGATGCATGCGATAATGCTGGCGGCGGTGCGCATCCCTGCCGATTCATCCGTGGCGCTGGCGTAGGATTTGGCGAGGCTGCCGAGCGCAAACGGCGCGAGGGCAGCGAACAGGCGGGCGCAGTTGTAACAGAATCCGATGCCGGTGGACCGCAGACGCGTCGGATAGAGTTCCGGAAAGTAGACCGCATAGGCGGAGAATGGGGCCAACGCGCAGAACCCGAGCGGAAAGGCCAGCATATAGGCTGAGGGCACATCGTGCAGGAAGTGGAACGTGGCCTGCACCGCCAGAAAGGCCAGGAGGAAGAAGAGGAAGAGCGCAGGTTTGCGCCCGGTCTTCTGGCTGAGAGCGGCGTAAGAGAACATCCCGAAAAACGCCCCGACGTTCTGCACGATAGAGGCTTTGCTCTTATAGGCATTGAGCAGCGTCTTTACCGCCTTGTCGTGTTCGACGCCGTGCAGCGCCATGATCTCGGGCCACTTCAAAATGACAGGCTTGAGTGCGGTCTGCACAAGATCGGGCAGGAAGAAGCCGACGCCCCAGAGGCCCCCCACTCCGGCTAAGGCCAGCAGCACCCCGGCGATGGTGTTGCGGCGGAGCGTGGGTTCGGTCCAGAGCGAAAGAATGTTGCCGAGTTCCTGCGTTCCACCCTTACTTGCTGCGGCGTCCCGCGCCTCCTGCCATTTTTCGGGCTCCCGTACGGAGCCGCGTATCCAGAGGACGAGCAGGGCCGGAGCCGCGCCAACCGCATAGGCGATACGCCAACTGGAAGCGCTCAGGACGAGGGTGATCGTTGCGGCCATGATGTTGCCGATGGCGGAGGAGGCCTGAAGCGCGCCGAGCGCCATCGGCCGAGAGCGAGCGGGCCATACTTCCGCGACGAGCGCAGTGCCCGCAGCGAACTCGCCTCCTACACCCAGCGCGGTAAGGAAGCGACAGGCCGCGTACTGCCAGAAAGTATGGACAAAAGCGTTGAGGCCGGTAAAGAGAGCGTAGATGCAGATCGTGGCGATCATGGTGCGTGTGCGCCCCAGACGATCCCCGAGAATGCCGAAGATAAAGCCACCTGCCGCCCAGCCCAGGAGGAAGATCGCGGTCAACTGCGCGCCTGCCGCCTTGGCCGCCGCGTCCAGCGCGGACGCCGCAAAGTGCGGTTTGAGCAGCTCGGTGACGGAGGACTGCCGCACGAGGTTGAACAGGTTCTGGTCCATCGTGTCGAACAGCCAGCCCAGCGCGGCCACTCCCAGCACGATCCAGGCGTATTGTGGCACTCCCTGAAACCAGTGGCGTGGCTCTGCTGCGGCGGTGGCCCCATCGCTTCCGTTCGTCATGGCATCCTCTTCCTTCTTCTCTGCCGTCTCGAACGGATTATTCGGTTTTCGTCAGGGCTTCTCCTGCCCTGCGGAGGACACGTTCTTTTTCCGCAGATGCGCCGCGATAGCGGCCATGAGCGAAGGGAAGAGAGCCGTCAGAATAAAGATGAACCGGATCGGATAGTAGGGCTGCAGTTCCGCAGGAGGACGCGCTGCCGCCGCACACTGGACAAGGCTCTGCGCGACTTTCTCGGAGGTGAGCATCACGCCGGTGGGACGGTACTTTTCGCCCTGTACGCTCTCGAAGAAGCGGGTGCGGACGGAGACCGGCAACACTTCGCTGACAAAGACCCCGTAGAGGCTCGCCTCGGTGCGCAAGGCCATCGTGTAGGCGTGCACCGCGCCTTTGGTCGCTGAATAGGCGCTCACCGTAGGGCTTCCGAAGAGGGCGGCGGCCGAAGAGACATTGATGATACGCCCACTGCGCCGCGCACTCATCAGGGTCAGCGCCTGCTTGCAGAGTTCCGCAAGCGCGAAAAAATTGACTTCGAACAGCAGGCGCATCTGCTCCTGCCGAGTCTCCGTGATCGTTGCGCCTAACCCGATGCCCGCATTGTTGACCAACACATCCAGCGGCCCCACCAGGGCTTCCGCACGCGCGATCACTCCCTGGACCTGCTCTGGCTTCGACAGATCGACGACGATGGCATCCGCCCGCCCGCCCGCATCTCGAATCGACTGCGCGACCGCATGCAACTCTTGCGCCTTCTCCGAGACGATCACGACAATCGCGCCCTGACGCGCAAACTCGCGGGCCGCAGCCTCCCCGATCCCCGAGGAGGCGCCGGTTATCAAAACTCGCTTATCGTTCAGCCGGGTAGACATAGGATACTGTTCAAACCTTTGATCGGGCAGCCGCAAACGCTTCAGCGAATGAGAACGACCGGTGCGGGGACGGTGTGGGCTTCCGATTCGGGAACCAGGGTTGGGACATGCGGGAATTTGTCGATCGCGACACTGTAGCCTACATCTGCGCCGAAGCCCCGATCGGCGAGGGTGCGGGCATGGGTGCCTTCCATCAGGCCACGCAGCAGATTCGGTTCGGTCTGCCAGAGACGGCGGGCGGCGATGGCGGAGTCGGCCTGTGTCGGCATCTCCCAGGCTCCTGCCTGCGCGGCGATCGCTTCGACATAGAGGCCGGCCACGGTCGCGTCTTCCAGCGTGAACTGATCGTTGGTACCGGAACAGACGATCACGACATCGGAACCGGTCTCCAGCGCCGTCCGCCAAACCTCCTGCGAGACTGCCATACGGTTCGTTGCCGCTCCCAGGTAGACGCGGCGTGCGTTCGCGACCATCGCGGTCGCTTTGGTGCCGTTGGTCGTGGAGAGCACGACAGGCCGGTCGGTGAAATCGATCTGTGCGAACTCGACCGGCGAATTGCCGTAGTCGAAGTCGGGTACGCGATACCCTTCCGTCTCACCGCACAGAACATAGCCATGCGCCCGTGCGAAAGTTCGCGCCGCCTCATGCGAAGAGGCCACATAGACACGTGGGCAGCGCTGCTCGAACAGCGTCGCGATGACCGTTGTCGCCCGTAAGGCGTCGATCACGACGCAGACTGCGTCCGTCACATCTCCTGCCAGTATCGGCATCAGCGCCACTCGAATCTGCATGGTTGGTCCTTGTCGCGCGCCTTAAATCTGCGGCTCCTGGCCGGCGCGATGCTCTTTTTTAACCCGCTCCAACTCCTCTGCGAAGAAGGGAGCGTTTCTGGCATCCCAAACCCAGATCCGCACGGTGCCCATCAGGCCCCCGGCGACAACCGCATCCACCATCAGGCGGGCGGTAATTGCGGCGGTCGTTCGGCGCTGTTCGTCGGTGATCCAGTTGGGCTGCGCCAGCAGGTTTTCGGTCATGTCCGGAAAGACGACGGAGTTGACGCCGAGGAGACGCAGTTTGTTCAGCGCGGTTCCGACCGCCTGCCCGATGATGGCGGGGCTGGTGCGCTTGTTCTGATCGAAGATGACTGCGAGAGCGGTATGTTTGTAGCGGAAACGTGCACCGGTGCCGACAAAGGCATCTCCGGGTGGGAGCGGAGCGACTTTGGCGGCCTCGTGCTGCACGAAATCGGCGCCCATGTCGCGAGCGATCTTCGCGATACCGAACACCATTTTCAGATCCCGTGCGACTGGCACAATGATCGCGTCGGCGCGAAGCGCCAGCGGCAGTGTATGCCGGGAGACCCAGAGTTCGATCGTCAGATCCTGCAACGCGACGCGCTTGGTCGGCATCACGGTGAGATGGGGTAGTCGGAAGAGACGGTGCGCGGTGGCGCGGAACGTATCGAGCGGCGATGTCATTTGGGGTGCAATTCTCCCTCTGATGGAAATCCTACGATGCAAATCTTCTCGTAAAATCAGGTTAACTCGATGGCAGCGGGGTCACGGGCTCCAGATCCGGGTTCTCACAGGACTGGCGGCCGATTTTACTCAGCGGATACCAGGTCCCATCGATCTTGACCTGGACGATGTCGGCGGTAAAATCGGTGTTGGTGCTATGCTCCGAGCAGTTGGAAAAGAGCGAGGAGCCGACGCCATAGACATCGGCGGGCACATGCATCGCCTCGAACGCCCGAATGCGCTCCGGCGTGAAGCCGCCCGTTACCGTGATCTTGACGTTGCGGCACCAGGCCCGCGCTCGATCCATCCAGCGCATCGGCAGGTTCCAGGCTTCAAAAGCGTTGTCGATGGCGGCCCGCATCGCGAAGACCAGGCGCGGGTTCACGCCGTTGTCCAGTTTCGGGTCGCCGAGCGGCGGCACACTCTTATCGCGCATGGTCGCGCCGGTATCGGGGCGCACGCCGAAGAGCACGAACTTCTGCGCCTCTTCCGTTTTCCCCGAGTCCACGAGCGCCCGATAACGCGTGAACATCTTCTCCATCACCATCAGAGAAGTGCCGACGCAGTCGTTTTCGAAATCGACGAGCGCGATGCGCGGAATCGTCGGCGGCAGGACGGAGGCGAAAGCCATCATGGTCTCGGCGGTATCGCCCAGGAAGCAGGCGATGGCGGCATGAGCCACGGTTCCCCCGCCCCCCCCACCCCACCAGTCGCCCTGCTCGTCGGTAGAGACCAGAGAACTGGCGTTATGGCCATGACGTGTGTTGTAGGCCTCCACGGCGACATGGTAGGCATAGCCGTCGGCGGCCTGCAGTTCGTGCGCATCGAAACGTGCGGGGAAGAACAGCACGTCTTTGCCCTTCGCCGCTTCCAGGGTCAGATAGACATTGGTCGCGACACGGCTGCCTCGCGTCAGCGCGCCGAGCGTGGGCGTCTCCAGCATCGCAAAGTCCCGATAGCGCCCGCGCACCTTCAAAACGGGCGAGACATGCCGCGCATCGCCGCCATACGCCGCAATTGCGCCGTCGTGTACGGCCAGCATTTCGGTCTGTGCCGCTGTATCCACCCAGGTGTCGGAGGCATCGAAATAGCCGGTACAGGTCTGCAGCATCGCCAGCGCCTTATCCACGCCGACCACGACCGCGAACGGCTTGCGCCGCGTGAACCACTGCATCTCCACTTCGATGTCGCCGATAGCGACGTTGGCCAGATCCAGATGCAGGTCGCTCAGATCAGGAGACGTGCCGCCGAACCGATAGCCCTGCAGCGCCAGATCGGTGAGCACAGAGACGATATTATGAAAATACTTATCCGAATACCAGCCACGCCGCATCCGGTCGATATCGAGTTTGAACGTGCTGATCGGCAGACGCTTGCCATCATAGACACTCATGGTCCGTCCTTCATTCCACACACAGCGCCTTCTCTTGTGCGCTTCTGCCTGGAATTATAGCATATCCGGGCCACCTTCACCGTTTAAAAGGTGCCGAAGAGTCGGTCGCCGAAGTCGCCGAGGCCGGGGCAGATGTAGCGGCGGGCATTCAGTTCACGGTCCAGGGAGGCGGTGACGATGTGCAGATCGGGGAAGTCGGTCTGGAGACGCTGGACACCTTCGGGAGCGGCGACGACACAAAGCAGGATCACGCGGGAGGCGCCTGCTTTGTAGAGTTCGTTGGCGGCCCAGGAGGCGGAGCCACCGGTCGCCAGCATGGGATCGAGCAGAAGAGCGGTTCTGCCCTGAAGGGGCGGGAGTTTGGCATAGTAGGAGGTCGCGATGGCGGTCTCCTCATCGCGCTGCAAGCCTAAATACCCGACATTGGCCGCCGGCAGAAGTTCCAGCACGGCGTCTAGCATGCCGAGCCCTGCGCGGAGAATGGGCACGGCGACGATACCCTCGGCCAGCGCCGCGCCTTTCGTCTCTTCGAGCGGAGTGCGCACCATAACCGACGTCGTCGGCAGTTCGCGTGTCGCTTCGACAAGCAAGATCTGCGTCAAAGCGTTCGTGAGAGGGCGAAACTGTTCGGGCGCGGTCGTCTCGTCGCGCAGGCGGGTCAGGATCTGCGCGGCCAGCGCGTGGTGCAAAACGGTCAATGGCATGGGTCTCTCCTCGCGGAATCAAGGCGGATTCGGGACATGGAATCTAATCTTCGGTTTTCAAGAGGGCGGCGCGTTCGGGGGTGGGCGGTTCGGTCGGACGTCCGTGGGCGGTGAGCAGTTCTGCGATCGCGATCATGATGGCGTCGGCGATCACTTCCCGCGAAGTGTTGGGCGGAAAGAGGATCGGCTTGCCGAAGACCATCGTCAGCGGCACACGGCGCAGTTTCTTGGCCCCGCGCGGCAGCATCTCGAAAGTGCCGATGATCGCCGTCGGGACGACGGGTACGCCGCTCTTCTGGATCATCAGGCCGATGCCTGGCTGCCCCGGATTGAGCCGTCCGTCGTGTGTCCGCGTCCCTTCCGGAAAGATCCCGACCGCATCTCCCTGCGCCAGCAGTTCGAGCGTGCGCTTGAACACGGAGCGATCCACCACACCGCGCCGAATGGGGATCGCGCCCATCGAGTGTATAACGTAGGCCATCACCTTGTTTTTGAACAGTTCGATCTTACCGATGCCCCAGATATGTCGATACCCACGCAAGCCTGCCCAGCCGAGAATCGGATCGAGATTACTGGCATGGTTGCTGGCGATCAGCACACCACCGGTACGGGGCACATTTTCGACGTCTATCACGCTGAGTCGGCCAAAGACCCGAAAAAACAACTGCGCGAGCATGCCGATGACCGAGCGTGTAATGCGTCTATCGAGGCGTTGGATGTCTGGCGGCGTCTCCGACGTAGTCTTCACTATAGCGGGCTTCGGGTCCGTTTGGGTCTCAGCCACGCGTTGCCTCCGTGCGCTCGCCATGCAGTGCCAGGATACGTTCGACGACTTCGGTGATCGTGAGGCCATCGGTCGAGAGGGAGAAGGCATCTGAGGCGGCGGCGAGGGGAGAGTCGGGGCGATGAGTGTCGCGGGTATCCCGCGCGATCTGGTCGGCGAGGGTCTGGGCGTAATCGGCCTCCATTCCCCGCGCCCGCAGGTCCGCCACACGGCGGCGGGCGCGCTCCTCCGGACTGGCGGTCAGAAAGATTTTCAGAGGGGCCTCGGGAAAGACGACGGTGCCGATGTCACGGCCTTCCAGCACGACGCCACGCTCGGCGGTCGCCCCCATCTGTCGCTGCTGCTCCACCACAATGCGCCGCACCGAGGGAAAAGCTGAAATGCGCGAGGTCAGGTCTGCAACCTCCGGGGTGCGAATCTCCGCAGTCACATCGTCGTCATCGGCGAAAACCTGCTGTTTGCCATCCGGAGTCAAGGGGGTAAATCGAATGGCGAGGCAACGCGCAACTTCCTCCATCGCCTCTTCACTTGCAGGATCGGCGGCAGTGCGCAACGCCTTCCATGCCACCGAGCGATACATGGCCCCGGTATCCAGGTAGGTATACCCCAGCGCGGCCGCCACCTGCCTGGCGACCGTGCTTTTGCCTGCTCCCGCAGGCCCATCGATGGCGATGATAACAGTCACGATAACGATTTCTCTGTCCCCTTCCGGAGGAACCTGTTCGTCACCGCCCCGCTTATTTCCTGCCGCAATCAACCTCCTTCCCAGGTTTCCCAGGATTCATCTCGCGTCTGAAACTCAATTTCAGGGGCGAGTCACGCAAGTTCCTGAGTAAGATTGCGGATGTAGTTCACGCCGTCGGCAGGCGACATCGTCTGCGCCTCCTGCCAGATCTGCTCAAAATCGTCCGGCAGAAGAAGCCGCAGGGCAGCAAGATCGGCTTCGAACCGATCCTGGTCGATATAGATGTATCCGAAACTCATATAGAGCAAAAAACCGTCTGGACGCTCAGGCATGCGCCTGGGATTGACAAGCATTGCGGCATAGGCATAGAGGCGCAGCGCATCGGTCGGCCGCTGTTGCAGCAAAGCCACGGGGGCCAGGCGAGATCCCACGATCGCCACGGCGCCTCGGATATCCGGGCGATCGTAGTGAGTCAGGGCTTCGCGATAAAACGCGCAGGCGGCGGTTATTTTCTGCTCCTGCAAGGCCATGTCACCGAGGAGAAGCAAACTCGTCCCTTCCACCACACTGTATCGGCTCGCCCGACTGCACCGGATGGCTTCGCTTAAGTAGACCTGCGCGCTGTCGAAGTCCTGCATAAAGAACCTGTTACGGCCGAGATGGAACAGCCCGAAAGGCAGGGTTGTCCGATCTTTTCCCTCGCGTGTGAGCGCCAAGGCTTCGAGAAAAAGACTGTGTGCCCGGTCGAACTGCTGGAGCGCCATCGCGATCCCGCCCAAACGATAGAGAGTCAGAGCCACCCCCCGCAGATGTCCACAGTTCCGGTAGTTAGCCACGCACTGCTGCAACAGCGCCCGTGCCGCGTCGAAGTCGCCAGTATACTGTTCCAGCATTCCCAGCCCGCTCAAGGCGCGCCCCCACTCATAGGCGTCCTCGCTCTGTTCCAACATCGGCAGACATGCCTGAAAACGCAGACGAGCCGACTCCACCCTATTCAGGTTGGTTTCGTTGATACCTAGGGTACAGAGGGTGCGAGCGATCCCCATCGTATCGCCGAGTTCCGTATAGATTTCCAACGCCTCCCGATTCCAGGTATGGCAGTCTTTCGACTCCAAGATCCCCGAATAGAGCATTCCCATAGCTTCCCTGGCCTGCCCACGGAGCGCCAGAGGCACGCTTGTCTCCCGAGGCAGAAAACGGGAGATCCATTCAATGCCTTCCTGATGAAGACTCCGTACGTCCCAGAAACGTCCTAAGGCCGTGCATAAGCGCAGCCCTCTCTCTGTCTCCGTTTCGTTTTGCGCACACCAGTCCAGAGCAGCGCGCATATTGTACTGCTCCTCCTCCAAACGATCTAGCCAGCGTACCTGCTGGGGTCCGATCAGGTGGGGCGCTCCCTGTTCGGCCAGCGCCAGGAAGCAGTAAGCATGGGTGCTTGCGAGGTTCCTTCTCTCCGCAGGCGTGAGCAGTTCGGAGGCAAATTCGCGCACCGTTTCCAGCAGGGAGTAGCGCATAATCCCTTCCGTAACCGTGGTCTGGATCAACGAACGCTCCTGCAGCAGGGCCAAAAACTCCAGCGCTCTTCCCGTCGGCAAAGCAACGGCAGCGTCCGGAAGAGCGGGCAGGCAGACGGCCTCTGCGGCTTCCAGAGTCCAGCCGCCCCGAAACACGCTCAAACAGGCCAGGAAGCGTCGAAGGTCCGGCTCTAAAAGTTGACGGCTCGCGTCCAGGGTGGCCCACAGGCTGCGGTGGCGACCTTCTGGATCGCGTCTTCGGCTGACAAGCAGGTCGAAACGCCGCTCCGCCAGACGTGCCAGGATCTGTTCCGGGGTCAGCACCGAGATCCAGGCCGCCGCCAGTTCGATGGCGAGGGGAATACCCTCCAGATGGCGGCAGATCTCCAGCACGGAAGCCGCGTTTTGAGGCGTCAGACGGAAGGTAGGCGTTGCGGCCTGCGCCCGCCCTTCAAACAGCCGCATCGCCTCATAGCCTCGCAGATGGGCCAGCCCTTCCGCCTCCATCGCATTCTCTGTGGCGATGGCGGCAAGAGGCATCTCCAGAGTGGGCACCGGAAAGAGCGACTCCCCAGAGATTCCCAGAGCCTGCCGACTGGTCGCGACTATATGTAGTTCGGGACACATTTGCAGCAGAGGCTGCATAAGGCCCGCGCAGGCTTCCAGAAGATGCTCGCAGTTGTCCAGAACGAGGAGAAGGCAGGGGGATTCCGAGAGATGCCTGCCCAGGCTCTCCTCCAACGGCCTTCCGGGCTCTTCGGCCAGTTGGAATGCGGCAGCAACCGTCTGAACCAATAAGGAAGGATTCGTGAGCGCAGCCAACTCTACAAAGCCGACTTCCCCCTTTTGCAGCCATCCCTGCGCCAACTGGAGCGCCAAGCGGGTCTTCCCGACTCCGCCAGCCCCTGTCAACGTCACCAGGCGGGCGGTCTGCAGACACGCTTTGATCTCCTCTACCACCTCAAGGCGCCCGACCAACGGCGTTAACGGGCGCGGCAGCGGCACAGAAAAGGGATTTTGGGGCAGGGAAGCATTCTGAGCGGGGGGCCTTGGGTCGAAAGCAGTACTCGACTTCTGGCCTAGACGAGCTTCGCCAGGTAGGGAGAGGCTGGCGTGTTCCGAGGTCGGTCTGAATTCTATGGGGCGCAGTGTGCGGTTGCGCAACTGCTCATAGAGAGCCACGCTCTCCGGGGAAGGATCCGCATTCGCCTCCTGCTGCAGCAGGATCCTCAGATCACGATAGGCGGTCGTCATGGCCGCATAATCGCCGTCATCGGCCAGAACCTGCATCAGGGCACGGTGCGCCGACTCCCGCAAGGGATCCTGTCGGATCAGGCGTTGCAGCAAGGAGCAGGCTTCGCGCAGACGGCCGCGCCCGCGCTCGCTCTCCGCTGCCTGCTCCAGAGCCAACAGCCATCGATGCTCGCGCAGACGTTGTTCGCTCTCTGCCCACCCTTCCGTGCAGCCTTCCAGAAACGGCCCTTTGTAGAGGGCGATAGCCGTTTGCAGAGACGCCGCATCCCCGCGCACCATGGCAGCGTCGAACGCGATCACATCGACCTCGGCGGCGCTCAGATCCAGGCGAAGCGTATGCAAGGTCGGAGACTGCAACCGCGCCGCCTGTGGCCCCAGCGCCTGTTTGAGCACATACACCGACGTGCGCAGATAAGCGCGCGACTGGTCGATCCGGCTGTCGGGCCAGAGCGTCTCCGCCAGCCAGTCTCGCTGCACCTCTCGGCTATGGCGCAGAACAAGCAGAGCCAGTAACCAGTGCTCTTTGCGGGAACGCACACGCGGCATCGGCCTGCCGTCGATCCGTACATCGAACGGCCCCAGCAGCGAAATCTGAAGATCGGATTGGAGTTCGGAACCGGCCTCGGTCATGCACATCCTTTCTGCGCCAGGGAAAGGAACTCTCCCATTTCCCTGGATGTCGTATTTGTGCGCCTGGAATACGCAGTTCCGTCCCGCTCGCATACAGCGCCGCATACGGCGCTGTCGTACAATGACGCCGTTACAACCTTATGTCTGCATGTCTGCATCATGTGCGTGTCTCAGGAGGAACGAAGGACACTTATGTCATCCAAATCGATTTTTATCGCCGGAATGCTGGCGACCACTACCGTATGTTTCGTGCTGCCCGCGCAGGCAGACATTATCGCCTACGATGTGCCCGCAGGCACGTTCTCCAGCCAGTTCATTATCAATCCACTGGGCATGGATTTCGATGTCAATTCGACCCTCCGCGTGACGGCGCTCGGCGTGTTCGATTCGGGCCAAGACGGTCTGGCCTTCGCCACCCCAGTCTATATCTACGACCGCACTACGCAACTTTCCGTGGTCTCCGAGGTCATTCCGACAGGTACGGCGACCACCCTCATCAACGGCAGTCGTTTTGTGAATCTGCCCACGCCTTTTGTGCTGAACGCCGGATTTCAGGGCAGCATCGTTGAGGATCCCAACACGACGGACGGCAACTTCAATACCGTCGGCGGCGCCAGCGCATCTACGCTCAATACCGGCGGTGGATTGATCTCCTTTGTCGGCCTGAGCCGCGTCGGCGACAATGGTCCCGGCACCTATCCTGCCCGTCTGGATGGTGGCCCAGCCGCACGCTACTATGCCGCTACCTTTGAGTACGCCGCTGGCGCTACCGCTTCCACCACCCCCGAACCCGGCGCCATGGCGCTGATGACAGGTCTCGGGATCGTGGGCAGTGGCATGGTCGCCCGCCGCCGCGCCCGCCGCAAATAGATGCGCTAGGCCCTTGCCGCCAGTATACCCCGCTGCAAAGGGGGCGTCTGCACCCACCCTCTGAGTCTCTCCTCAAATACTGCTCGATGGCAGCTTCCCGGAAGTCGTTGCCATCTCCCCTACGGTCGCCTAAAGGCGAACCCTTTGTTCTCCCCTGGCCGCTTTCACCGCCAGGGAAGAACATTGGACCTAATGACAAGGGCGGCTCTTGCCTGCTAAACCTCTTTGAATCGCAAACCAAGGGTTGACTTGCCGTAGATCTGCGGCTATATTATAGCGTGAATAGAGCGACTGTTACTTTACCGCTCCTGATACCGGATCTTCGGCAACAAGGAGAGATGTTTATTTCACCGACAGCCGCTTGTATGCAGGACGTTTTGATTTTGCGGCGTTTCCAGAGAGGAGAAATATCATGGGGGAACTGGTCAGTATTGTCTACAAACCGCAGGATGCGCCTGCGAATGACGGAGGTTATACGCGTCTGCCCCTGCAGGAAGCGCACCTTAGGATTGGTAAGGGGATCGAAGGAGATGCCAAAGGGGCAAACACGATCCGCCAATTGAATATCATGGCCGCCGGCTCGGTCGCGAATCTGGCGGGCGAAGGGTTTCGCGCAGATCCGGGCAGCCTGGGAGAACAACTGCTCCTCGCGGGTATCGAGATCGACAGCCTGCCTGCGGGAGCGCGACTGCGAATCGGGGAGAGCGCCTGCATTGAGGTGACCGAACCGCGCACCGGCTGCGGCAAATTCGAACGCTATCAGGGCAAGCGCAAAGAGGAAGCCCGCGGTCGCCTCGGACAGATGGCCCGCGTCGTCGCCGACGGCCTCATTCGTGTCGGCGATCCCGTGCAACTTCTCCCCACCAACGAAACGAACTGAGACAAACCGCCAGAGGATACGCGGAACGATTTGGGACGAACGAGCGTCCTCTCTGCAAGAGCGAATCGGTTACGCAATAAAGAGTTTCGGACTTTCTCGGGCCTGATTCGGCCCCATCAGGAGGAGCGCTATGTTTGAAGGACTTCGAACCGTCATCTATCATGTAAGCGAAATGGAACAGGCGAAAGCCTGGTATGCAAATCTGTTGGGCAAAGCTCCCTACTTCGACGAGCCTTACTATATCGGCTTCAACGTCGGCGGGTTCGAGCTGGGCCTCCAAACGATCGAGGCTGCAGACGAGGCCCGAAAATCCGTAGGGGTCGTGACGTATTGGGGAGTGCCGGATGCAAATGCCGCAATGGCACGTCTCCTGGAGGCGGGCGCGACCGAACACGAAGGCGTACAAGATGTAGGAGACGGCATCTTGGTCGCATCGGTGATCGATCCGTTCGGTAATGTCGTCGGTATCATCCAAAACCTCCATTTCCAGATCGCCCCGATCACATAAGTCTGACTGGTATAGTGAACTTCACAGGCCCAAGTTTTAAACCAAAAAGTCAAGATATGGCAGTTTGAAAAAGTGAGTAGCGACCACTATACAATTCCTGACTCATATGATATTTGCCCGTTTACTCAATATATTTTTCAGATGGCACGAATATTGACGTTTAGACTATTTTCGCCCGCCCGAAACAGCGATCAAAGGCGACTTGAGATCGGAAGCCCTAACTCTAATGAAATGCTAGGAATTTATGGCGC
>JAYUMV010000018.1:0-2849 GCA_043762265.1 Chthonomonadaceae bacterium
TAGGCGGCGACGTGGGAACCGTGTTGTGCATCCTGATCGCCGGGCTGCATATCTGGTTTGTCTCTGCCTCCTCCGCAAACCGCTCGATCCTTCTGCTCCAGCAGGAGGCGCATCGGGACACACTGTCGTCGCTGCTGTTGCTGCCGATGTCCCCCTTTCAGTTGCTGCTGCAAGCCGGGATCTATCCCTGGCTGGTGGGGATGCGCACCGCCCTCGTGCTCTTACCACTGTATGTCTTCTGCGTGGCTCTCGACGGCATTTCCTGGCTCGATCTGGCGATGCTCTATGTCGTGTTCGCCCTGGCGTCGGTCTCCTTTCCGATCTGGCGGAAGCCCATCTTGAGCGAGACGGCGCTGGTGGCGACGACGCCCTTGGCGACTCCCGGCACGAATACCGGGGCAATGCAGGCGGCTACGGGCGCTACGCCGACGACCTCCGGGGTGCAGGCCACCAACTCTGCCAACACCTCCGGCGGTTGGATGGCGCTGTTTTTTATGGTCCCGATGATCCTCACCGGCCTCGCGATGATGCAGTCTCGCACCGCAAGTGGGCAGGGCCTGCGCGATATGCTCTCTGCCTATGTTCCGGATTCGGTGTTAAGCCTCATGCTGCCCTCGATGCTCTCCTGGCCGCTGCTGATTGCGCGGGGACTCATTACTCCGTTCACCTGGTTTGGCTGGCATGTAGCGCCGTTGCCCTTCGTGATCGTGTTCTTCCTGCTGGCGCGCTACCTCCAACTGGTGCGCACGAGTGAGTTTTTGAGTGTTGGGACGTTTCGGGATCTCGCGGCGCAGCCGACCTATATTCGCCGCCGCAAAGTCGAGGGGGCAGCGCGGATCGGGCAACTGTTCGTGGTGATCGGCTACCTTTGGATCTGGGCAGTACGGGATGGCGGGATCGGATTTCTCGTACATACAGGCGGCAAGACGAATCCTGCGGCCGCCGGCCTGGCGGGATTCGTCTACTTGGCGTTCGTAGTGACGGTCTGGCGGGGGCTGGCTCGGGTGTGTCAACTGGCGACCTGGCAGCGGGGTGTTCGCGCGGCACGGGTCGCCGTGCGCTCGGTGAGCCCGCAGGCTGCAATGCGGTATCTTGTGGAGCCGTTTGTCTTTCTCGCTCTCTTCCTACCGGTCTGTGCACTGTTCGCCGGAGTCAATCCCTTTACGCCCGTTCTTCTCTCGTTGATGGGACGCATGCTGGCGATCGGGCTCGCCGGGATGTTGTTCAACTACGGCGCGACGCGTCTGATGGGTTCTTTCGTTCCCTTGTTGGCGATCGCCGTGGTGGCTGCGTGGGCCACTCTTCTCACCCAGTATCACCTCACCCTCGTGCAGCCGTTGGAATATCTCAGTACTACCCTTGGATTGGTCTATGCCGGTCACCTGCCCTGGTTGGCTGGCGCAGTGTTCGAGCCGGGAGCGGTCTGGTGGCGATGGCCCCTGATGTGCGGGGCAGGGGGGCTCCTCCTGACCCTGGCTGCGGTGGCAATGCGTATCCGAGTCGCCGCCGTGCTGCCGGAGAATGTCACACCGGTGCTGCTCGATCCGACGCGGGTAGGGGAGGAGACCTTCTCCGACGCGCCTTTGACGCTCAAAGGCGAAAAACCTAAACTCTCCGACACGCCGATAGCTTTGCGCCTGATCGCGGCTCTGCAGCGCGGCTGGGACAACGCGGTCATGGTGAAGGAGTTGCGCGTGCGGCTGCGCGGCAAGTTGGAGTTCACTTCGGTGCGGGCGATCGCGATCATTCTGATCGTGATCACCGTGGCGCTCTATCAGGGAATTCCTGCGGTTCCTCTGTTCTTTGTGGGAGGGATGGCCAAGGCGCTCTTCGGGAAGGAGACGGTCGGCGGCGCGATCCTGTGTTGCTTCTATATCACCGCCTTGTTTCGGGCATTGATCGGAGGCTTCACGCCTTTCACAGCCTTTATGGTGGAGCGCGATAAATCGACGCTGGGCTTTCTGCTGCTCACGCCGATGTCGGCGCTCTCGATCGTATTCGGGAAACTCGCCGGGATCCTGCTGCCAGGCGGCCTCTTTCTGGCCACTGTCGGCGTATGGACCCTGTTCTTAAGCCTGCTGAACCTTCCGGATCTGGGCCTGACTACGCTCGTGGTCTGGGGCGAGATAATGTTTACTACGGCCGTGTTGATTCTGACCATCGGAGTCTCAACACTGGCATTGGCCAGTATCTTCCCTAAAATCCCGATGCAGTACGCGGGCTGCCTCTGGGCGATCCTTCTTCAAGTGGTCGTTCAAGGTACCGTCAACCTGGCACGCTTTATTGTGCCGCTGGTCTCCAAAATAGACGCGACCATTGGCCTGAGCCCGATAGAAGTGTGGCTGCTAGGTATAATCCTTGCGATCTTGCTGATGCTGCTGGCGCTGTTTGTGGCCGTGCGCGGGGTGATGCGCATGCGTGCGAAAGATCTGACCTTCGCTGCCTCGAAAAAAGAGAATTAACGGAGGGCCGGGAGGGAAATTGCGGCGATAACACGAATAGATGAAGCCAATCGGAAGGCATTTACGTCTTATCCTTGAAGACGCGGCAATTTCTGTGCTTTCCGTTGCCGTCTGAGACAAAAACGCCCATTTCCCCCGTGTACCGTTCAGAAGAGGCCGCATCTTGCCTATTCAGTTTAGCTATCCCATCGCGCTTCTGCTGCTGCCGCCGGTGCTGTTTTTCTGCTGGTGGCTGCATCGCCATACCGTTACCGATATGAGTCTGGGTCGCAAGCGCCTGGCGCTGACCCTACGCTGCATTCTGGTAACACTGCTAATCCTGGTGCTGGCAGGCTCGAAGATCGTCAAACGCGGGGAGTCGCTCGCGGTCGTCTTTGTGGTAGACGC
>JAYUMV010000019.1:0-18549 GCA_043762265.1 Chthonomonadaceae bacterium
TGCGCTGGCTATCCCCTCGACGCGACTTTCTATCAAGCCGTTAAGGGGATGGTCGGCGCTCTGCCGGTGGTAAAGGAGGGCGGAACTATCATCGTTGTCGCAGAGTGCGCCGAGGGGATCGGCAGCGCCCTCTTCACACGCACCCTTTTGGAGGCAGGCAACCTGGAGGATTTCGTCGCGCATATCTCGCAGCCGGACGTGTTTTTGCCCGAGGAGTGGCAGGTCGAAGAGCTTGCAAAGGTCGCTCGCAAAGCCGACATCTTCTGCATCACCGGCGGCATCCCTGCCGAACGCCTCGCAGACTGCTTCGTGACTCCCTCGGAAAGCGTAGAAACAGCCCTGCAAGCCGCCTTCGCCAGACATGGCCAGAATGCAACTGTCCTTGCCATCCCTCGCGGCCCGTATGTCATTCCTTATGTGACCTAACACATTGCGTGTTGACAAACGTTTATTACGGTTGTATACTGCGTTAGAAAGCGTCTGATACCGCATAGGATTGGCTAGACGCTGCGCGACGATTTGCCTCTAGGCTTCGTCTATCTATTGGGAAGGAGAGCCGAACGATGACATCAAGCATCCGACTCGTACCAAGAAATGACTGCGTCCTGTGTGGACAAGGAGAACCCATCTATCGTGAGGAAAACTTCGCCTGTGACTGAAACCGAACCGTCTCCGTTCGATCCCACCCCGCGTGTCGGGCTGCACGAGGGCCTCGTCCTGAAAGTGCATAGCGGACAGTACATCGTTCATGCCGATACCGATAAAGAGAGCCAACCTTACACGCTGCCTTGTACTCTGCGAGGCAACCTCAAGAAGAAGTTTACCTACTCCTCCAGTGGCAGCCAGCCCCGCCGCGTCACACGCGCCAAGCAGCCCCTACATTCCGATGTCGTCGCCGTCGGCGACCGTGTCCGCTACTCTACCGAAGATGAGAAGAGCGGCGTCATCGAAGAGGTTCTTCCCCGCACTTCACGTTTTGCACGCTCCGCCTTTCGAGGCCGTGAGCAGACCCTCGTTACCAATCTCGATCAACTCGTCATCGTCTTCGCCTGCGTCGAGCCCAATCCCGACCTCTGGCGGATCGACCGCTGGATCGTTGCGGCGGAGTCCAACGGCCTTGAGCCGCTGATTATTGCGAACAAACGAGATCGAACGGACGAAGCGACCTTCCAGGCGCGGTTCGGCGAATACGCTCAGATCGGCTACCGGGTGATCGCCACGAGCGCAAAACAGAATATTGGAATAACGGAACTGCGTGACGCTTTGCGCGGACGCGTCTCCGCGTTCACCGGCCCTTCCGGAGTCGGCAAGTCGAGCCTGCTGAACTCCGTCCAACCGGAGCTCAAACTGGATACGGGCGAGATCGGCCTCGTCACCTTCAAAGGTCGCCATACGACGACCGTGCGCGAACTGATCCCTTTGGAGACCGGCGGCTGGGTGGCGGACACGCCTGGTCTGCGTAATCTCGAACTTCTCGCCATGAGTCGGGAAGAGTTGATGGACGGCTTTATCGAGTTCCGCGCTCCTCTGGAGACTCCGTGCCGATTTCGGAACTGTCGCCACGAGAACGAACCCGGATGCAGCCTGAAAGGTGCGGTTGCGGCGGGACAGGTCTCCCAGCGGCGCTACGATAGTTTTCTCCTGCTGGCGCGCGAGTTGGAAGCCGCACGTTGATCTGCCAGCCTCTACACGAAAAGGAAATGAGACATGAACAAACATAAACTGTCCGGAGTCATCATGGTGCCCGTCGTCGCAATCCTCCTCTTCGTAGCTTACCGATCTTATCGTTCTTCGCTGGCGCCTGACACCGGTAACCCGACGGCGGCATCTGCCGGAGGGAATTCGTCCCGTGGTGGAGGAGGAGGTGGAGGTCAGCGTGGTCCGACGACGGCACAGATGGTCGATGCTATGGCCAAAGAGCTGACTCTGTCCGCGACGCAGAAGACCCAAATCCTCGCCATTCAGGAAGATCTGGCTGCCAAACGCAAAGCGATGCCCAAGGACATGGCCCGCGACGAGCGCCGGAAACTGGGGGCGGCAAATCGCGCGGAGGCCGACAAAAAAATCAAAGCGTTGTTGTCCCCGGAGCAACAGACGAAATACGATGCTATGCAGGCAAAACGCCGTGCCCAGATGCAGGCGATGCGCCAGCAAGGCGGAGGCGCGCCCGCCGGTGGCCCGAAGGGCGGCGGTCCCGGTGGCCCCCTCATGGGCGGCCCGGGCATGGGTCCTGCTGGTGCTGGCGGAGGAGGTCTCCGTATGGGCGCACCGATGGCTAGCCCGGCCGGAACCCCGAACTCTTCTCCATCGAATCCTGGTCAGTAGGTCTCGCTCTTACCGAAGGGATACTGACGGAACGCTTCCCTCAAATCGTATCCCCAGACACAAGTGGCCCGAAACATTTTCATGTTCCGGGCCTCTTTGTTTTGTGGATGCGATCAAGTCTCCTGAACTTGCCTTCTACTCCTGCCAGACGGACTGGCGACCCAGCATGCGCTCCAAAGCGGTCCGGAACGCGTCGCTGAACTCTGCAACCAGAGTCGTCCGCACGACATTGAGTTTGCCGCTCTCGGAGACATGCAGATAGACGGGCTGCGCGTTGCCATTGCCCCGATGATGCTCCACCGTCTCCCGCACGAAGCGCAGCACGCTGCGGTGCGAAGGTTCGAGCCGAATAATGATCCGACTGGGGCCGTTATTGCTCGCGCCGCTCGCGACGGGAGTCAGATCGTCTGCCAACACCTCGACAATGTGCCCGCCCTCGTCGTCTTCCCGCACACGCTCCCGATGGTTGGCCTTGCCCCGCAAAATGACGATCTTGTCCTTCTCGAGGTTCTGCCCCTGTTTCGCGTAGACCGCCGGGAACATCGTACAGGCGACGGTTCCGGACATATCTTCCAGATTGAAGAACGCCATCGGCTCACCCGACTTTTTCGAGGTGAACGGCTTGATGCTCGTGACGATACCCGCCAGCGTGATTTCCGCGCGGTCCGCCATCTCGGAGAGTTCGGAGATGCGAATCGCGCCCCGGCGTTCGAAGAGCGCGGTATGCGCCTGCAAAGGATGGTCGGAGATATAGAGCCCCAGCAGGTCGCGCTCAAAACCGAGCAGTTGCTCCCGCTGGAAGTCCGGAATGTTGGGAATAGGAATGGGGGCTGCCTTCCCTACTTCGGCGTCCTCATCCCCGAACATATCTGCTAGGGAGACCTGGCCCGATTTCTTGTCGCGCTGCGCCCGCACTGCCGCTTGCAGCGCCTCGTCCAGGACCTGAGTCAAAGCCCGCCGATTTCCATGCCCTGGCAGACCGGAGAAAGCTCCTGCGTGGATGAGGTTTTCGATCGTGCTCCGTGTGACACCGGTCTCGTTCGCCATGACGCGCTGCACGAACTCGCCGAGCGATTCGAAATCGCCGCCGTCGGCACGGGCGCGCAGAATGACTTCGACGGCGGCGCGACCGACGTTCTTGATTGCGGCGAGGCCGTACCGGATGCCGTAGGCGACCTGTTTGCCCTCGCTCTCCCGCATCTCGACCGCGAAATCCGCAGCGCTATGATTCACGTCCGGCGGCAGGACGGGAATCCCCATGCGCTTGCATTCGTCCATCGCCGTCAGCAGTTTGTCCGGCTTTTCAATGAAGCAGGCCAGCAGCGCGGACATGTATTCGACCGGATAGTTCGCTTTCAGATAGGCGGTCTGGTAGGCGACCATGGCGTAACAGACGGCATGGGCTTTGTTGAAGGCGTAGCCGGCGAAAGGCTCCATCAAGTCGAAGATCTCGTTGGCCTTCTTCTCGCTGACTCCTTTGCTTTTGGCGCCACTGAGGAACTTTTCGCGCTGCTGCGCCATCTCCTCTTTTTTCTTCTTACCCATGGCGCGGCGCAGCAGGTCGGCTTCGCCCAGCGTGTAGCCTGCAATGATCTGCGCGATCAACATTACCTGATCCTGGTAGACGATGACGCCGTAGGTCTCGCCAAGCAGCTCTTCCAGCCAGGGATGCGGATAGTCGATCTTCTCCATCCCGTGCTTACACCGCACAAAACGGGGGATATGCGCCATCGGCCCAGGCCGATAGAGCGCCACCATCGCGGCGACATCGCGCACACTGGTCGGCTGCAGCTCCTGCACATAGCGGCGCATCTGCGGCGACTCTAACTGGAACACTCCCACGCACTCGCCCGCGCCCAGGAGATCGTACGTCTTCTTGACGTCCGGCGTATCTCCCTCCAGAGGCAGCTTGCGCACATCCAGGGTCTGCCCGGTCGTCATCTTGACGTTCTTGAGGGCCAGGCCGAGGATCGAAAGGTTGATGAGGCCGAGGAAGTCCATCTTCAGCAGGCCGATCTTTTCGAGCGTGCCTGCGATGTACTGCGTGACGAGACCACCTTCTGCCGAGCGGCTGAGCGGCGTATAGTCGGTCAGAGGGTTGTGGGAGATCATGACGCCTGCGGCGTGCACGCTGGCGTGGCGCGAAATGCCTTCCAGACGCTTGGCGGTATCGATCAGCTTTCGGGCCTGGGGGTCGCGGATGTAGGCGTTCTTGAACTCCGGATTCGCGTCCATCGTTTTGTCGATGGTCATATGGACCGGAATGGTGGGGATCATGGCGCAGAGCTTTGCCACATCCGGGCTGGGCAGACCGAGCGCCTTCCCCGCATCTTTGAGGACAGCGCGGGCAGCGAGCGTTCCAAACGTGATGATCTGCGCGACGCGCGCCTGCGTAGGATCGATCTTTTTCGGATCGGTAGGGTCGTTGTAGGCTTCCGGCGGCGTGTACTTCTGCGTGACGTACTCGATGACTTCCTGACGACGGGTGTCTTCGAAGTCCATATCGACGTCCGGCATCTGGATGCGTTCCGGGTTCAGGAAGCGCTCGAACGTCAGGCCATACTCGACGGGGTCGATGTCGGTGATATCCACCAGGTAGGAGGCAAGACAGCCCGCCGCCGAACCGCGCACCCCGTAGAAAATCCCCTTCCTTTCGGCGAACTTCGCGAAGTCCCGCACGATGAGGATATACTGCGAGAAGCCGGTAAACTGGATGATCCCCAGTTCGTATTCGAGTCGGTCGATCACCTTTTGCGGCGGATTGCCGTTGTATTTGCGGATCAGTCCCTCCTGCGCCAACTGCGTCAGGTAGGTGTGGGCATCGAGTCCCTCCGGAATACCTGGCGCGGGCATCGGAACGCGCCCATACTCCAGCTTCACGTCGCACCGCTCGGCGATCCCCAGCGTGTTCTCAATGGCTCCCGGCACATGACCGAACATATCCTTCATCTGCTGGGAGGATTTGAGGTAGAACTCCTGCGTCGCATATTTCAGGCGGTCGGTATCGTTGACGTTCGCGCCGGTTCCGATGCAAAGCAGAATATCGTGGGCATCCGCGTCTTTATCTTGCAGATAGTGGACGTCGTTGGAGCAGATGATCGGCAGATGCAGCTCTTTCGCGATCTTGATGAGTTGTTCGTTGCACTGAATCTGTTCGGGCAGATTGTGGTTCTGGAGTTCGACGTAGTAGTTTTCGCTTCCGAAGAGGTCACGATAGAAGCCGCAGGCGTCCCGTGCCGCTTCGTAGTCGTTGCGCATCAGATGCTGGTTGATCTCGCTGCCCAGGCAGGCGGTCGTGGCGATGATGCCATCGTGATATTTCTCCAGCAGGGCGCGGTCGATGCGGGGCTTGTAGTAGAATCCATCCACAGCGGCGATCGTGGTGAGTTTGAGCAGGTTCTTGTAGCCGTCGAGGTTGCGTGCCAGCAGGACCATGTGGTACGAAGACTGATCGATGCGGGCCTCTTTCGACTTGTGGCTGCGCGGCGCGACATACGCCTCGACGCCTAGAATCGGCTTGATGCCTGCCCCTTTGCACTTCGCCGCGAAATCCGCTACACCGTACATGACCCCGTGATCCGTCAGGGCCAGCGAGGTCATGCCCATGTCGGCAGCCCGAGCCACCAGCGAGTCGAGGCGATTCGCGCCGTCCAACAGGCTGAACTCGGAGTGGCAATGCAGATGTACGAAATCGCTGCTATCGGTCATGGGTGGGGCGGCCTCAGGAAAGTCTAAAAAAATGGTAGACACGATTTTCCAGCCGGACCGCTATTTAGCGTGAACCGACAAATCGCACCCTACATTTAGGAGTTACCCGCTATTCTATCTCCTTTAAACCGAACATACAAGCAGACAAATTTCGACGCAAGTCATCTACTGCCGTTCCCTGCAACTCCCTGACAGCAACTGCGCCTGGACACTGCTAACTATTCCTCGCAGGAAGACCTTCCGCGGATTTCGACAAGAGACCGGGGAACGACAGATCCAGTAAGGTCGTTATATAACTAGATAATGATAGGACAAGGAACGAGCATGGCAGATAAGATCGGATTGGTCTGGTTTCGCACGGGGTTGCGGTTGCAGGACAACACGGCGCTCTTCGAGGCGCTGCGGGAGAACGAGGTCGTTGTCTGCCTGTATGTTCTGGATGACAACTACATGCGCGGTGCGGATATCGGGGCGGCGCGGGGGGCTTTTCTGCTCGATTCACTGGCGAAGTTGAGCGCGGATATCGCCCATCACGGCGGGCAATTGATCGTGCGGCGAACGCGCGATGTGCCGCCGGAAGTCGTGGACGCGGCAAAAGAGGTTGGAGCGGGCCGGATCTATGTGCATGAGGACTATCTGCCCTACCCGCGAAAGCGGGATGCGAAGGTGCGGGAGTTGGCGGCCGCAGAGGGTATCGCGTTTCAGTCGTATCGAGATATTCTGCTGGTCGATCCGGCACGGGTGCTGACGGAAGAGGGCCAGCCTTACTCGGTTTTTACGCCGTTCAAGCGCCGCTGGGAAGGTCTGCTGGATACGCCTGCACGGTACGATCTTGCTCCGATGCTGAATCGGTTGCGTGTCCCGCAACGGTTTGCGTCTGCAGAGTTGCCGACGTTGGAAGATTACGGGCTGCACCTGCAGCAACAGATCGAAGAGGGAGGCGAGAAGCGAGCGCAAGAGCGGCTGGCCGAGTTCGTGCGGGAGGGACTGCCGGTCTACCATCAGAACCGGGATATCTGCGCCGATCCGAACAGTACCTCCCGTCTTTCGATGCATCTGAAATGGGGCACGGTCTCGGTACGGGATTGCTATCGCGCCGCCCGTGCCCAGAACGGCCCCGGAGCGGACAAATGGATCGACGAACTGGCCTGGCGCGAGTTCTACCACGCGGTCGTTCTGCACTTCCCCCATGTGCTTTCCGGCCCCATGCTGCCCGAATACGGCGACTTCCCTTGGAGCGATAATGCCGACCATCTCGCGGCATGGAAAGAGGGCCGCACTGGCTATCCATTCGTAGACGCTGGAATGCGCCAGATGAACGCCACCGGCTGGATGCACAACCGACTGCGCCAGGTCGTCGCCTCCTTTTTGTGCAAAGATCTCAATCTCTCCTGGCAGGAGGGCGAGCGCTACTTTATGCAGATGCTGGTTGACGGCGACTGGCCTGCCAACAATGGCGGATGGCAATGGGTCGCCGGGTGCGGTACCGACCCGCGCCGCGCCACCCGTATCTTCAACCCGACCCTGCAGATGGAGCGCTACGATCCTCAGGCGGCCTATGTCCGTCAGTGGGTGCCGGAGTATGGGACCGACCGGTATCTCGATCCCATCGTCAGCCATGAAGCCGGGCGCAATGCGTTTCTGGAACGCTTCCGCAACACCGCAGCAGGGCGTCAGGAGGCCCGTGACACACGTAATGCGGAGAAAATGCAGCGGCGTCAGAGTGCCAAAGACGCGCAGCGCAGGCTCTTTTAGCGACCGAGGCAAAGAAGCTTACTTCGCCTCCAGGATAACCTCCGCGATTCCGGCTGCAAAGGCGATGGGGCGCACCGGGCCTTTGCAGTTGAAGACCATCCCGTCCAAGTTCAACTTGGATAGCTGGGAGAAGAGTTCGATGCCGGTAAGGGTGAAGACTAACAGGTCTCCCGTCGGAAAACCGTTTTTGCCTGCCGGATAGAAAGCGTCGAACGCCTCTACGCTCGTGAAGACGGCAGCCAGTTGTCGCCCCTGGGAGTCTGGAGCCATCACAAGCACCATTCCCCCCTCGACCCGATTGACTGCCAAAAGATAGCGCGTATAGTCCCGTACCACGGGAATCACGGCATCCGCCATTTCAGGCCGGAAACGCAGATTCGTCAGCGCGTCTTCGACTTGAACCGAGTTCGCCACTTCCCGAAGCCTTGCAAAATGCTCTTCCCCATAGACGATCTCGGTCGGAGTAAAGGGATCGATGATGATCTCCGAGATACCGTCCAATGTCAGTCGGAAGATCCAGTCGCCGGAGGTCGTCAGAAAGTGCTGATTACTCTCTACTTCCGCTTGCTTGCAGAAGACCGCATACGCAGCGCTATCGGAATAGAGAAAGAGACGCCCTACCCCTTTTGGATCCCGACTGTACATAAGCCGGGAGGCCGCGTTTGTCGCCAATATCTCGACCGCGGCAGATTCGGAGATGGCGACATTCCACCGTTGCCAGGCCATCAGTCGGCGCATCAAGGTTAAGCCGTCGATCTCTTTCTGCTGCCACTGCCCGATGACGTAGCGCGGGGTCTGCTCGATTTCGATTGTCTGTGCCTGCGTTGCCGGAGTCGTCATTTTTTAGCTTCCCTTCAAATCCGTTCGCCGTGTTCACGATGTGGGCAGACATACGGTCTCGCTATGCAAGTTGCCGTAGGAACGATCCCCTCGTTTCGGTCATAACAATATTCTACCGGACCTACTTTCAACAGGATGTGTCCTGCCTCACACTTTCCTGTGATCTGAATCAATCTTGAGACGCCTTCAATCCGGGAATCGAAGAAGAGATCCTGCACCCGTAACTTACACTCTCGGAATCCGACAGAAGAGGCAAGAGCGAATATCAGAAGGTTCGGATGCCGTGCGTGGAGAAATAGCAACGTACACTAGATAAGGGAGCAAGACAGGTATGCCGTCGTACAAAAACCTTCTCCACGGGATGGGGATAGGAGGGCTCTTCATGGGAATGCTGACGGTGGGAACCGCCCAGCAACCTGCGAAGATCCCGCCGCCTCCCACCCCGGAAGCGTTCGCCTTCTTTGAGAAGAACATTCGCCCCGTACTGGTGGAGAAGTGTGTCTCCTGCCATGGCGAGAAGAGTCAGTCCGCCGGTCTACGCCTGGACTCCCGCACCGCCCTGCTAAAAGGCGGCGATAAAGGTCCCGTTTTAGACTTGAACAAACCGGAGACGAGCCACCTGTTGGCCGCGCTTCAGTACACCGGTCCTGTGAAGATGCCGCCCTCCGGAAAACTTACCGCACAGGTCGTGGCGGACTTTACCGCGTGGACTGCCATGGGAGCTCCCTGGCCTGCCGGCACGACAGCGACGGCCAAGAGCATGGCCGAGCGCGTGACCGAAGCCCGCGCCCACCTCTGGTCGCTCCAGCCAGTGCGCAAACCCGTGATGCCGAAGGTGAAGAATACCGCATGGCCGCGCGCTCCGATCGATCGCCTTGTGCTTGCGAAACTCGAAGCGAAAGGGCTACAGCCCGCACCCCCTGCCTCGCGCCTGGCCCTCCTCCGGCGCGCTACTTACGATCTCATCGGCCTGTCACCGACGCCACAGGAGATCGATGCCTTTGTCGCCGATAAGTCTCCCAACGCCTTTGCAAAGGTCGTGGATCGACTGCTCGCCTCCCCACTCTACGGGGAGCGCTGGGGTCGGCACTGGCTCGATGTCGCCCGCTACTCGGATACCCTGGGCTACCTCGTCGGCAACGTCGGCGATCCCGGTCGGATCTACCCTTACGCGTATACGTATCGCGACTACGTAGTGCGTGCGCTGAACGCGGACAAGCCCTACAACCAGTTTATCCGAGAGCAGTTGGCCGCCGATCTGATTCCTCTTCAGGATCCACGTGATCAGGCGGCGTTGGGTTTCCTCACCGTCGGCAACCGCTACCTGGGCAACGGGCAGGAGATCATTGATGATCGCATCGACGTGGTGACACGCGGCTTGCAGGCAATGACGGTGGGCTGCGCACGCTGCCACGATCATAAGTTCGATCCCATTCCCGCCGCCGACTACTATTCGCTCTATGGCGTCTTCAACAGCATCCATGAGCCTGCGGAACTGCCCCAGATCGGGGAGCCGACAGATCATAAGGCGTACGAGACGTTTCTGACGAAATTCACTCCGATGGAGCAGAAACGCGCACAACTGCTGAAAGACAAGAAAAACGACGAGGCCAACAAGGTGGACGAGCAGATCAAACTGCTCGTGCTCAACGACCCCGGCGCGCCGCCGCGTGCGATGATCGTGCAGGACAACCCTACCCCCGACGAACCCCATATCCTCCTGCGCGGCAATCCCGGCACTCCGGGAGCGGCAGTGAAGCGCCAATACTTGCAGGCGGTGCTCGGCGACACGCGCCAACCCTTTACCAAAGGCAGCGGTCGCCTGGAACTGGCGGATTCCATCGCCTCTCCCGACAACCCTCTCACCGCACGTGTGCTCGTGAATAGAGTCTGGATGCACCATGTCGGCAAGCCGCTGGTGAACACGCCCAGCGACTTCGGGACACGCGGCGAGCCGCCGGTCCAACCTCAACTTCTGGACTATCTGGCCGCTTCCTTCATGGAAGACGGATGGTCGATCAAGCGCCTGCACCGACAGATCATGCTCTCCAGCGTCTATCAGCAGTCCTGCGACCCCGATCCGATCACCCTCAAGAAAGATCCGGAGAATCGCCTGCTCGGGCACATGAACCGACAGCGATTGGACTTCGAACCCCTGCGCGACACGCTTTTGCAGATGTCAGGCAGCCTCGATACGACCTTAGGCGGTCGCCCGGTGCAGGCGCTGCTCGGCAACAACAAACGCCGCACCCTCTACGCTTTCGTAGACCGCCAGGATCTGCCCGGCCTGCTGCGGACCTTCGACTTCGCGGATCCCGGCGCGCATGCGCCTCAACGCAACGTGACGACGGTGCCTCAACAGGCGCTCTTCCTGATGAACAGCCCCTTCGTCCTGCAACAGGTGCGCGGGCTGCTCGCACGGCCCGAGGTCGTGTCGAAGTCCTCCCCCAGCGCGCGGGTGCAGGCGCTCTTCCAGGAGATCTATGGGCGGGCTCCCTCTTCTACAGAACTCACGCGCAGCCTGACCTTCCTGAGCGGTTGGCAGAATCAACGCGCCGAAGAGCTGACGCCGAAACCGGCCTGGCAGAACGGATACGGAGAGGTAGAGCCGATCACGCATCGCCTCAAGTCCTTTGCCCTCCTGCCCCACTTTACCGGCATGGCCTGGCAGGGAGGCCCCCAGCTTCCCGATCCGAAACTCGGATGGGTGATCCTGCGCGCCGACGGTGGCCACCCCGGCGACAGTCAGCATTGCGCCATCCGTCGCTGGACCGCCCCCTATGCGATGATCGTCACGATTCAGGGCCGCATCAACCACCCGGCAGAAGCAGGCGACGGAGTGGAGGCGATGGTCATTTCCAGTAAGTCGGGCCTGCTCGGCGGCTGGATCGCGCACAACTCCGGCGCGGATACCAATCTCAAGGGCATCGTGGTGGTCAAGGGAGAGACGCTGGATTTCGTCGTCTCGTGCCGCGAGAACACCAACACCGACAGCTTCTCCTGGGCGCCCGTCGTAGAAGGAGCAGCCCAGCCTGAGGTTCAGGGCGGCGCGGGGATACACAAGGGAGCCCTACTGCGCACAACACTCCCGAAAGGTGCGGAGACGCATTGGGACGCTTCCGCAGACTTTGGCGGCCCGGTGACCACCGCGCCCCGCGAACCGATGACCGCCTGGGAAGTCTACACGCAGGCCCTGCTCTTGACCAACGAATTCCTATTTATCGACTGATTTCTCGACCGAGGCAAAACTATCATGAGCCACCACGAACCTGATCTGGAACATCTGTTTTTGAATCGCCGCGAGCTGCTGCAGCGCTGCGGCACGGGCCTCGGCATGCTGAGCCTCAGCGCCATGCTCGGCGAGCAGGGAATGCTCGGCGCTACCGCTGCAGGCGCAGACACGCTCCCCAACGCGCTGCATCCTCTCGCGCCGCGTGCGCCGCACTTCCCCGGCAAAGTCAAGCGAGTCATCCACCTTTTTATGAACGGTGGCCCGTCGCAGGTCGATACCTTCGATCCTAAACCGATGCTGACGCAGTACCATGGCAAGCCGCTGCCCGCTTCCCTCTCCACGGAGCGCAAGACGGGCGCCGCCTACAAGTCGCCCTTTGCGTTTCAGAAGTACGGCCAGAGCGGGATCGAGGTGAGCGAGATCTTCCCCAACGTCGCCAAGCATGTCGATGACCTCTGTATCATCCGCTCCATGCATGCCGATGTGCCGAACCATGAGCCCTCGCTCATGCTGCTGAACTGCGGCGACTCCCAGAAGGAACGGCCCAGTATGGGCGCGTGGGTGCTCTATGGCCTGGGGACCGTCAACCAGAATCTGCCGGGGTTCATCGTGATGTGTCCGGGTGGCTATCCCATTAAAGAGGGCAACAACTGGCGCTCCGCCTTCCTGCCCGGCATCTATCAGGGCACCTATATCAACACGGCCAACACCCGCATCGACCAGTTGATCGAGAACATCAAGAACTCCGACCTGGATTCCCGCCAGCAGCGGCAGCAGTTGGATCTCGTGCAGGAGTTCAATCGCCGCCACGAACAGGCGCATCAGCAGGATGCGCAGTTGGAGGCGCGCATCCAGTCGATGGAGTTGGCGTATCGCATGCAGATGGAGGCGACCGACGCCTTCGACATCAGCAAAGAGCCGCAGTCCGTACGCGATCGGTATGGGAGTGGCACACAGGCGCGCCAGATCCTGATCGCGCGGCGTCTGGCGGAACGGGGAGTGCGCTATATTCAGGTCTGGCATGGGGCCGGTCAGCCGTGGGACAACCACGACGACCTCGAAGTCAACCATCGCACCCTGGCCAAACAGTGCGATCAGGCCATTGGCGCACTGCTAACCGATCTCAAAGAGCGCGGCATGTGGGAGGACACTCTGGTGATCTGGGGGGGCGAGTTCGGGCGCACTCCGGTCGTAGAACTTCAGGCCAAAGCCAACGGACGCGACCACAACCATTGGGGCTACAGCACCTGGCTGGCAGGCGGCGCGGTAAAGGGCGGCTACGTCCATGGAGCCACCGACGACTTCGGCTTCAAGGCCGTCGAGAAACCGGTCCATGTCCACGACTTGCAAGCCACGATCCTGCACACGCTCGGCTTCGACCACACCAAACTGACCTACCGCTACGCCGGTCGCGACTTCCGCCTCACCGACGTCGAAGGCAACGTCGTCCACGAACTATTGGCATAAGGGCAAGCACATGGCAGAGTTAGACATATTTGAAGGCACCTGGGAAGAGTTGGCAACTCACGCGGATGAACTGCGTGGCAAATGGCTACGCCTCACCGTTATTTCGGATGATGTCATCGCAAGAGGTGCAACTGAAACCACACAACCGTCGAATCTGGCGGAATTCTTGGGGGATTTTATCGGCTCGGTCGAAGGAAGTGGAGCAAATAACTCAGAGGACACAGGGGAGAAATTTACCCAATATCTCGTGACGAAACACAAAGAGGGCCATTTGTGACGCTGATCGACACTGGTCCGCTTGTCGCACTGATCGACAAAAACGATTCCAACCATGCGCGTGTTCTTGCCTGCGCACGAACACTGCCTCCTGGTCCGCTCCTAACGACCTTGTTCTGCTTCACAGAAACGATGTACTTTGTAGGGAAAGAGGGAGGGCATAATGCACAGCAGCGGATATGGGATATGCGCCGGGCTGGAAAAATCCTGCTCCATCCCCTGAGCGACGCAGAGTTGGATCGCATGGAGACGCTCATGGAAAAGTACAAGGATTTACCGATGAACGTTGCCGATGCTTCGCTCGTCGTCAGTGCCGAGACGCTGAACATCTCGCTTATTTTTACGATTGACAGCCATTTTCGAGCCTTCCGAATCCATAACGCAGGTACGTTTCAGGTAATTCCTTAGAGAGAAAAGGTTTTCAGTTTTTCATGGTGCGCTCGACGGCTGTCCGGAAGGTGTTGTAGTCGCGCTCGCCTTCCCAGCGATTGCGGATCCTGCCCTGCGCGTCGATCAAGACCGTAATCGGTACTTCGTGGATATTTCCGTATGCCTTGAGGATCTCCTCCGTGGCGATGGCTTGATGAAACGGAATGCCGCGTTCGGCACACCGCTGCCGGAGTCCCTCGACGCCACCCTTCTCGGAGAGCGCGACTCCCACGACCTCCAGGCCCTTGCTGTGGTAGTCTGCGTCCAGACGGATAAGGTCCGGAGTCTCCTTCTTACAGGGCGGACACCAGGTTCCCCAGAAGTTCAGGAGCACCAGCTTCCCCCGTTCGTGAGAGAGGGTTACCGAATTGCCTGCAGTATCCGTGAGATGAAAGTCGGGAGCGGGATCGGTGCGGGTCGCATGCCGTGCTGGGATGGAGTCGAACTCCGCAGGAATTCCGGCGCTCTTCTGCGCGCCCGACCACCACTGTTTCCACTGAAGGATGACCGCCTGCCGGGCTTCCGGCGAAGCGACGCTCAAGACGTGCCAGGTTTTACCGGTCCTATGTCGGAGGAGCGTCATCGCCAGCGTCTGAACGACCGGGGAAGAGTCGTCGAGAGCATGGATCAGGGTGGGTAAGACGCGATTGTCCAGGCTGGCGTGGTGCGAGTCGGATGCTAAATGGGATGCGACAGCCTCACGTATCCAGAGATCGTCGTCTCCGAATGCGGCCAGTTGCAGGCGTAATCCACGCTCCTTGTCCATTTTGGGCAAGGCTTCCAGGGCAGCTTCCCGCACCGTCGAGGCAGAATCCAGAAAAGCCGATTCGACGGCATCCGTCGCCTCCCTGGTATTCATCGCTACCAGGGGATCGATGGCGGCGGTTCGCACATTGGAGTCGGGATCCTGCAAAGCCTTGAGGAGCATGGGCAGACGCGCCGCAGGCGCAAGTTGCGCGACCTTCGCGTCCATGGCGAACTGTTCCGCCCCATCGTCGTCCTGCACCATGGATCTGCTCTGTTTGCCGTGCAGAAGGCGCACTCCGATGGCTCCCGCGAATACGACAAGAATCAACAGAAGCAACCCGAGGGATGCTCTCTGTTTCGTGGGTTGTGCTGCCGTTCCCTCCGCCGAATGTGTCTTCATCTCTCCCCCTCCTCGCTTGCTGCAAACAAGAACCCTTTTTCTTTGAGCAGAGTTCCCGCAACCCACAGATGGCAGGCAGGCTAAAAGTCGTCGTTGATCCACATCGGCGGCCCCTGGAACAGGCTCTTTAGACAGTTATATCCAGCCTCATCATGGATGTTAAGGCGTTCAGCTCGGCGCAGATCATCGAGGGTCGGAGCGCAAAAAAACGCCTGGGTCACCTGTCGCATGTCCATTTCGACCTGCGGCGCGGCGTTCGTCGCGGTCACAGCAACCTGTCCGGCCTCCAGGGCGATATGCCAGACGCCGTCATTCCAGGGTGCATTGGCGTCTCGAACCGCCATGTCCACGCTGCCGTTCAGATCGACGGAAGGTCGCAAGTAGGAGAGCGCTCCTGCGAAATCGACGATACGTGCCATCTGCAACGGCACGAGGCGCGTCTCCAGATCCCAGTCTATTAGTTGGGTCCAGAGCAGATCGTTCTCCGGGCCATTCCAGGTGAACTTCTTGACCTGCATCTCGTGCCTTCGCAGCAGACCGAGCAGGGCGCGTTGGGCACGCGGCGTCAACGTAAGAAACTCGTCGAGGCGGGTCTCCTCTTCCTTCCAGCCATGAAAAGTCAGATACCCCTCCACCTTCCCCTCTTTCTCGTAGAGGAAGGAGTAGACGTACTCCTTCTTCTTATCCTTCAGCTTGGTATCCCACTCCGCCTGCTGCCGAGCCAGCATTCCGCGATACTGCCCGGCGAATTCCGTGTAGCAGTCAATGATCCGGGGCCTGTCCGCAGGCGTCGCAGCCCGAACGAACTCCGTTTCCGGGTCCGCACGCAGCGCGCGCGTCTGCACGCTGTAGCGCCGACGCGCCCCGGTCCAGTCCCATCCCAAATTCTGATAAAACCGCCAACTGAAGGGAGTGAGCACCGAGGTCACCTGGCCCGCCTCTTTCATCCGCTCCAGGGTAAACCGGATCGCATCGGCGGCATAGCCCTTCCCGCGCGCCGCAGGCAGGCAGGCAACTCCGGAAACTCCGCCCATCGGCACCAGAATATCCGGTCCAAAGTGCATCAGGCAGTCCGTTATCAAAACCGTCGCCTGCAGACCCGCTGAATCGAAGAGCCCATAGGTGACGTTGCGATCTCCGAGCCGTGCCTCCATCTCATGCCAGGGCTCCATCGCCCTTTCGCCCTTCTCGAACGCCTGCGACCAGATCGGCACCGCCGCCAACTCGTCCCCTTTCAACACACGTATCTCCACGGCTCCCATCATCGCAGTCTCCTTCCTTTAGCGCAATTTCTAATCCGTTCCCGCGACCTGGAGCTTCCTCCTGTCCTTCCTGTTCCTCCTGTCCAAAAAATATGCGTTGAGACAAGAGAAACAGGATTTACAGGTGGGAAATTCAGGGTTTGCTAAACACGCTTTAGCTCTTTTGCCAGCGTTCATAGATGTCGGCGATGACGTTGTCGATTTGGGCGCGGTGGGTCTCGACGTCGATCAGGCGGGTCTGTTCGGCGGCCTGTTGAAGGAGAGAAGCGATGCCGACTTGCGCGCCGTCGAAAGCGTATTCGTGGCGATTGGCTTCGCTCTTCAGGTGCTCTGCGCCGACGAGAATGGGCGCAGTTTCGCTCTCCGTTTCCAGGGTCAGGCTGCGGCGGTCGGCGAACTCGCGGCGGAGGCGGACGAAGTCGCCATCGTAGGCGATACGGCCTTTATCGACCAATACGATGCGACCAGCGAGTTGCTCCAGCTCCGCCATATCGTGGCTTGTGACCATGACAGTCATGCGGCGCTCCTGGTTGATCTCCTTGATGAACTGAAGGATGTTGCGTTTCGCCAGGACATCGAGGCCGAGAGTCGGCTCATCCAGGAAGAGAATCTCGGGCTCGTGGAGCAGCGCGAGGCCGAGGTCGGCCCGCATGCGCTGCCCAAGGCTGAGTTCCCGCACCAGGCTCTGGAAGAACTCCTCCATTCCCAGCACCTCCTTCACAAAGCCCAGCATCCGATCATAGCGTTCGCGCGGGATGTCCCAGACGACGCGTTTCCACTCGAAACTGGCCGCGACGGGATGGTCGTTCCATAGCTCGGTGCGCTGCCCGAAAACGACGCCGACGCGCCCAACGAACCGCACGCGTTCCCGCATGGGATCGAAGCCCAACACCCGAACCGTGCCCTGATCCGGCGTCAGCATCCCGGAGCAGAGTTTGATCGTGGTGCTTTTCCCTGCCCCGTTCGGCCCCGCATAGGCCACGATCTCGCCGCGTTCGATCCGCATCGAGATGTCTCGCAGGGCGTGCACCTCTCGAATCTCGGGCCGAAACAGGTTCTTGACGACTTCCGTCAGACGCTCGGATCGCTGCCGCTGCCGAAACGATTTGTGGACACCGGACAACTCAACTACGGTGTCCGAAATCGGTGTAACGTTGTGAGCCGGTTCTGGCATAGTAGCGAAGTCCCTTTCCAAAGGCGGCGGCGGCCAGCAGGCCGAAAACGAGGGCGGCCAAAGGCGTTTTATAGATTCCCCAGGCCGCCGTATCCATCCCCAGCAGCGCTCGGCACGGGATCCAGGCCAGAAATCCCACCGGCAGCGCCGTCAGCAGACCGAAACGCAACAGGGGGCCGGCGGCATTGAGGGGATACTGCTTGAGCTGGTTCATCAGATCCATCGTCGAAGAGCTAAGCTCCTCGGCGGCGCGCGGAGCCACAAAGGCCAGACAGCCCCAGAGGAACTGAAAGCCGACGAGGACAGCGGTAGAGGCCAGCAGGTTCAAGCCCAATGCTGGCAAGGAAACGGTGTGGGGCAGGCGGAGAGCGGCCCACACCATCATTCCGACTCCGGGCAGCACCATGGGCAGCGAGAAGGCCGGACTGAATCCCTCTGTGAGCAAAGCCATCCAAAGCGGCTGCGGCTGGAGCAACAGATGATCGATCTGCCCGCGCCCGATACGACGGCTGATATGCAGGACATTGTAGTTGAAGAGCAGGGAGCCTAATCCTTCTACCACCGCCGCATATCCGAGCATAAAGACGATCTGTGGCTGGCTCCAGACCCCGATCCCATGAAATCGCGCCGCCAGAAACAGCATCCCGGTCACCGCCGTGATATTGGTGATCGAATCCGCGAGCGTCCAGGTCAAAAACGACTTCATGTCTCGGGTCAGGAGCAGCAAGTCCATGTGCGCGTAGATGCCCCAGAGGCAGAGCAGGCGCAGGAGAACCGGCGTCTTCTTCTCAGCCTCCATACCCGACCATCCTTTCTCGATTCAGCCGCCACAGCCAGATCGCGAGAGGCCACAGCATTACGGTCCAGAAGATCTGAATGCCGAGCATGGGCAAGGCGGCACCACTCCCAATGTAGATTTTAAGTGGAGTCGAAG
>JAYUMV010000020.1:0-16877 GCA_043762265.1 Chthonomonadaceae bacterium
GCTGTGGATGTACGTGGGTTTCAACATGATCTATTTCCTGGCTGCGCTCCAGGCCGTGGACCAGGAGCTTTATGAGGCAGCCCGCGTCGATGGCGCCAACGCCTGGCATCAGTTCCGGGCGGTGACCGTTCCAGGCATTAAGCCGGTGGCGGTTTTCGTTCTGGTCACCGCAACCATCGGTTCGTTCCAGCTCTACGAACTGCCCTATCTGATGCTGAACAACTCGGCAGGTCCGAAGAATTCGGGCCTCACGATCGTGATGTATCTCTATCAGCACGGATTTGTCACCGGGGATCTCGGTCTGGCCAGCGCGATCGGCTGGTCGCTCGCGCTGGGAGTACTCGTTCTCAGTCTGTTCCAGTTGCGCCTGACCGGAGCCTATAAAGGAGAGGCGTCTTGAAACCGAAAACCGTATCCACGCTCGGTCGCGTCGCGACTCAGGCGCTGTTGATCGCGCTGGCGGCGATCGTGCTGATGCCGCTCGTTTGGCTGATCGCGGCGACGACCAAAGGCAGCAACGACCAGTTCCACTACACTTTCTTTGCGCCGAAAGTGAGCGTGCAGAACTATGTAGACCTGTTCCATAAGACCGATGTGTTTCAGCACAACCTGCTGAACAGTCTCTTCCTCTCCAGCACGACTGTGATCGTGCAGTTGTTCTTTTCATCCCTTGCCGGATTCGCGCTGGCAAAATACGAATTCAAGGGCAAAAAGCTGCTCACCGTCCTGATGCTCGCAACGCTGATGATCCCCGGGCAGTTGACCATGGCGCCGCTTTTCGAACTGCTGCATCGGCTGGGCCTGGTGGATAGCTATCTGGGCTTGATCATTCCTGGCGCCGTCAGCGTGTTCGGCATCTTCCTGTTTCGGCAGTCCATTATGAGCATCCCGGACGAGCTGTTGCAGGCGGCGCGTATCGATGGCTGCTCGGAGTTCCAGATCTACCGGGATATCGTGATGCCCGTTTCTCGGCCTATGATCGGCGCCTTTTGTCTGATCAGCTTTATGGGCACCTGGAACAGCTTTTTGTGGCCGCAGATCATTCTGCACAACCGTAACCTGTTCACGCTGCCCATCGCTCTGAGCCAGATGATCGGCCTCTACAATCAGGAGTACGGCATGCTGATGGCAGGCACACTGATCAGCGTGCTGCCGGTGGTCATCCTGTTTCTCATCCTGCAAAAAGAGTTCGTGGCGGGGCTCACTGCAGGGGCGGTCAAGGGTTAGGACCTTATGTTTCCAGAAAGCGCGAGTAGTGTCGATAGTGGCCGCGTCGGTGCAAGGGCCGACTGCGAGGAGAAAAACGATCTATGAAGACTGCGCCCTTAATCACGCATCTCTATACTGCCGATCCCTCGGCACACGTCTTCGAGGGTCGCCTCTACCTCTATCCGTCTCATGATCGCGAGACCGACATTCCTGCGAACGATAACGGCGATCAGTACGACATGACGGACTATCATGTGTTCTCATTGGACGCCATCGAGGGAAGTGTGACCGATCATGGGGTCACGCTTGCCCTGGAGCAGATTCCCTGGGCCTCGAAACAGCTCTGGGCGCCCGATGCCGCCGTGAAAGACGGAAACTACTATCTCTACTTCCCGGCGCGTGATCACACAGGGATCTTTCGCATCGGAGTCGCCGTCGGCTCTGCTCCTGAAGGGCCTTTCACGCCGGAGCCGGAGCCGATTGCCGGAAGTTACAGTATCGATCCGTGCTCCTTTGTAGATGCAGACGGCCAGGCCTATCTCTATTTCGGCGGGATCTGGGGCGGACAGTTGCAGTGCTGGCAATCGGGGAAGTTCGATCCGGTCGGGCGCGAGCCTGTCGGAGCGGGACCAGCGCTCATGCCGCGCGTTGCGCGCCTCAGCGACGACATGCGTTCCTTTGTGGGAGGCGTTCAGGAGGTGTCTCTGCTGGATGAGGACGGAACGCCCTTAAAGGCGAGCGATCACGATCGCCGTTTCTTCGAGGCAGCGTGGGTCCATCGACGAGGCGATCTCTACTACTTCTCCTACTCCACCGGGGACACGCACTTCCTGGTCTATGCCACAGGTGACAACCCCCTCGGCCCCTTTACCTATCGTGGCCGTATCCTGGAACCGGTGATCGGATGGACGACGCATCACTCGATCGTGGAGTTTCAGGGGAGGTGGTATCTCTTTTACCATGACGCTTCGCTCTCCGGAGGAGAGAGTCATCTCCGCTGCGTCAAGGTAAGCGAGATCTTCTACGCACCGGACGGCTCGATCCTACCGGTGAACGGGCATTAACCGCACAACACTGTATCGCTGGCAGAACGGACAGACACAAATGCGGCTCTCAGAACTGCAGGCGTCGCTCTCGATGCTCGAAAGCGGTTAAGAACGGCGAACTGCGGGACGGCGTCGATCGCGGAGAGACAGCGCTACGCCGAGGACGGCGACCGCGAAAAAAACGACGCCTGTAGATGAAAGGGACGGGTGCGTCTCCATGCCCACCCGAGCATATTAAAGATCATCCACGCGGTGTGAAACACAAAGAAGAGAAGGTTGAGGGTGATGAGCATAGAACCCACTCCAGACTGGCAGGGATATTGATGTCTTCGTTAGCCCGAACGATTTCGATCTCCTTCCTATTGTAGGCCATCCCCTTTTGCGTGGCTCCACATTTTTGAGAGAAGCAACACTATATATCGCAGATTTGAACGGCTTGTCGGAGCGATTTCATGGGATCGCGAGTAGGGAGGAACTCATGGGCGACGAAGCCCTGGAAACCGGCGTTCGCAATGGCTTTGCAGACGGCCCCATAGTTAAGCTCCTGCGTGTCGTCGATTTCGTGCCTTCCAGGGACGCCTCCGGTATGGAAATGCGCGATGTAGGCGATGTGCTCTTTGATGGTCGCGCAGACGTCGCCGTCCATGATCTGCATGTGGTAGATGTCATAGAGGAGTTTAATGCGGTCGGAGCCGACGCGTTTGCAGACGTCTACACCCCATGCTGTATGATCGTTCTGGTAGTCTTTGTGGTCGTGCTTGCTGTTGAGCAGTTCCATGCAGACCGTCACCTTGTGCGTCTCCGCCAGTTTGGCGATGCGCTTGAGGCCTTCGACGCAGTTGGCGGCTCCCTGCTCGTCGGAGAGGCCGTGTCGGTTGCCGGAGAAAGTGATGATATTGGGCAGACCTGCCGCAGCCACCTTCGGGATCATCTGCTCGGCTTCCGCAACCAGGCGGTCGTGGCTCTTCAGGTCGTTCCAGCCGTTGGGGATCGACCCGATTCCGTAGGCCATTGTGCAAAGCAGGCCGTGCTTCGCCGCAGTCGCCCATTCGCCCTCATGCAGCAAATCGATCCCGACCAGCCCCATCGCCTTCGCGTTTTCACAGAGCATGTCGAGAGGTATTTTTCTGTAGCACCACTGCGAGACAGACTGTTTGATGCGGCCTTTCAGGTGTTCGATAGGCGGCTCTTGCTCTGCTCCTGCGTTCTCCCCTGTCAGCAGCGCCCCGACCGTTCCGCCTGCCAGAGCAAGCGCGGAACGGCGGGTCAACACTTTTCTGTTCTCCATGATCTTTCCTTTCGCTCTGTTGCGGCAGCAGGCGCCTTCTCCCTCTGCTGGAAACGCCGACCCCGACTCCTATCCGAGGAGGTTCAGAGACGAGCGAGGCGCTGCCAGTAGTCGGGGAAGGTTTTGGCGACACAGGCCGGATTGCGCACGACGATGCCGGGAGTGCGCAGACCGACTAGGGCGAAACTCATCGCGACCCGATGGTCGTTGTAAGTCTCGATTTCGGCAGGGTGCAGCGTCTCGGAAGGATAGACCGTAAAGCCATCTGGGCGCTCTTCTACCTGGACGCCCAGGCGCGTCAGCTCCGTGCAGGCGGCGTGAATACGGTCGCACTCCTGCAGGCGGGAGTGCGCGATGTTGTGTACGATCGTTGGGGAGTTGGCGAAAGGCGCGATGGCGGCCAGGGTCAGACTCGTGTCGGAGATCGCGCTCATGTCGCGTTCGATGCCGCGCAACTGGCCGGGCGGTGGGCCAACGACCGTGATGCTGTCGGCATCCGAGGTGACGGTGCAGCCCATCTCTGCCAGCGCCTCCAGGGCGAAACGCACATCTCCTTGCAGCGCTTCCGCTGTCAGCCCTGGCACCGTGACGCGTCCGCCCGTGATCGCCGCCGCCGCAAAAAAGTAAGAGGCGCTGGAGGCGTCCGGCTCAATTCGGTAGGGCTGCTGGGCCGCGTACCTCTGTCCTGCGGGAATATGGTAGCGTACCGGAGCCGTCTGCCCTGGCCGTGGCTCTGCGCTCGACTGCAGTCGGGCCTGAACGCACCACTGCGCCATCATGCGGCGCGTAATATCGACATAGAAGGGCCGCAGCGCCCCCACGACCTCCAGCGTCACGTCCTTCTGAGCATAGGGCGCGACCATCAGCAAGGCGGTCAGAAACTGGCTGCTGGCCTCCGCTCCCACACGGGCCGTGCCTCCCGGCAATCCGCCTTCCGCCTCGACCACCAGCGGCGGACAGCCAGTCCTGCGTTCGGAGCGTGCAGACACCCCCAGATCGGCCAGCGCGTCGAGCAGATCCTGCTGCGGTCGCTGCTGCATGCGCTCCACCCCGTCCAGTCGGTACCGTCCGGTGCCGAGCGCCGCCAGGGCCGTCAGGAAACGTATGGAAGTGCCGGAGTTCGCGACGAACAGTTCTGCAGTGTGCGCCGGCAGAGTCCCCCCCTGTCCCTGTACGACAAACGTCTCCTGCTCTGCATCCGCCTCCACCCCGATGCCCAACCGTCGCAGCGATTCCGCCATGACATCGGTATCTTCCGAGAAGAGCGCGCCTTCCAGCGTAGAGGTTCCGCCCGCCAGCGCCGCCAGAATCAAAGCCCTATTCGTCAGACTCTTCGAGCCCGGAATCGGCACGGTCACATCCGGAGTATGCGCCAGAGGGGTAATTGGGAGCGTAGTAGGGTAGTGGATCGGGGTTGTCATGAACGGTTCGCTTCGCTCCTTTGCAGGCGTTCCAGGTCGTCGGGCTTGTTGAGATTGGTGAACGTGAGGAGAGTCGGATCGTACAGTCGTAGTTCTGCCTCGGGAATACGGCGTGTGCGCACGGTTCCCAATGCCTTATGCAACGCCCGTCCGCCACTGTCCAGAAATGCTTGCAACGCCGAAACCACAGTGTCGGAATAGACGGCGCAGAGCGGTTCCATGCGTCCCTCAACCTCCGGCACAACCACATCCCATTCCGGCCCCATAGAATCGATCAGCAGTCGCAGCAACGCAGGTTGCAAGGTCGGCATATCGCAGGCGACCACCAGATGCGCGCCTGCTCCGAGTTCGCTCAGACCAGTCAGAACGCCGCCGAGCGGTCCGGTCTGCGGATAGAGGTCTCCCACCACTCGGCAGTTCGGCAGAAGGTACTTCTCTGCCTGATCCGCTACAATCACGATCTCCCCTGCCAACGGATGAAGCGTCGCAACGACTGTTTCCAGGAGCGTCAGGCCATTGGTACGCAGTAGGGCCTTGTCCTGTCCCATCCGCATACTCCGCCCGCCCGCCAGCACGATCGCTCCCCTGCTCACCATCGCATTACCCGCCTAATCGCCCATCAGTGTCTCCATTATAGCACGAGGCAAACCGTTCAGGAGGGCATCCTGTCGTTGATCTTGGAGATCGCGTGCCAGAGCGAGAGCAAGGGGATCTGGCTCACACCGGAGAACTGTGCGTCTCCGGTTTCGATAACGATCCATTCCATTGCTTCTGTCTGACCGATGTCTACGGCAAGGAACGGAGAGCCGACCCGCCTTGCCGCCTCTTGCGCCAATGCTAGAACCCTTGTCTGCTCCTCGGGGAGAAGCGGTTTGAGGGGATCGTCGCCTTCCCAGTAGTAGCCGAAGCCGAGGATCTGCTGACGGTAAAGAAAGACACGATACTCCCGCCCAAAAGGGAAACCCTGTGCGGACACCCGCTGATGCCGCAACTTCACCAGTTGACGCACGACCACCCGTCCTCGAGAACGCGTATCGAGTTCCAGTAATTGAGCGCATAGCCGCTCCAACTCCTCCCGTGTTTCCGCGACACACGCTTTCCAACCTCTGGCTTTACGGGACTGGATCGCTCCCTTCACGAAGACAGGCAGCCCCAACTGCGCCACAGCATGTGCGCACTCCTCCGGGCGCGTAATGATAACGCTCAGGGGAGTGAGGTCCTGCAAGTGGGCATAGGCGCGGTCGAACTCCTGAGCGTCGAGATGCTCCTCGGGAGTGTTGAGCAGGCGAATGCCTTTATCCAGAGCCTCCGCATAAGTCCGTAAGACGCGCTGCCTCCGTCACCGCCTTGACCGACTGGGCGCTTGGAGAAGGCGAGAGCCGGGGCGAGTCTTCGCTAAATACAATCATCGATTTTTCTTTTCGGGCGCTCTGGAAGCGAGAACTCACGCTCCGTACGCCCCTCTGAATATAATAATTTATCGTCGGCCAGGAGGTGCCTGCTCTTGTGGCGACGAGCAGGCACGATTAGCGACGTAGGCGGGTTCTTGCCTCTGCAAGGAAGATGCCAAGCATGTTTCTCAGTCAAGCTTTCGGAGTAGGCGGGGCGGGCAGATCCCAGGCTTTGGGAGCGACCTTTTCAATGTTGGGGGTGACATCGGCGCGGACGTTGCCGACGGCCCAGGAGATGCCGCCGAGCAGGATCTGCTGGAAGGTCGGGTTTGACCAGACATCTTCACGGTGGCCCATCGAGGTGTAGAAGACACGGCCTTTGCCATGCTTTCGCGCCCAGGTTGCGGGATAGGAAGCGCGCAGATAGTCGGAGCCTTTCATGCCTGCGGTCTCCTGGACTAGCAGCACATGCAGGTCTTTGCGGAAATCTTTCAGGGAGTACCACTCTTCCTTCAATGTGAAGTCCGAGAGCCCGTCGAAGCCGGGAAATTTCGTATCGGTCACGATCATTTTGGAATCCTGCTGTGCGTCGTGGTGGATGAACTCGCCGCCGAGCATGGCGATATAGGGATCGACCTTGTCGCCGTAGTTCTTATAGCGATCGTCCGGCTCTGGATGGAAGGTGTCGGTCGCACTGTGGGTCCCCAGGAAGCCTTTGCCGTTCTTGATAGCTTCCAGAAACGCCGCTTTGCCTTCAGGGGTGATCGGGTTCGAGCCGTCTTTGCTCGGCTTGGTCAGATCGCCGGTCGTGTAGAAGAAAAAGGCATCGTACTTCGCGATGTTTTCCGGAGTGAAGACCGCGCCGTCTTTGGTGCAGGTCACTTCAAAATCGTGTTGGGTTCCCAGATCCGTCAGTAACTGCTCCGCAAAGCCGAGTTTGTCGCCTTTGCGCTGAATCGCCGAATGCTCGAAGCCTTGCGAACGCGTGAAGAACAGGATGCGCCGCTTCGGCGCGCCTGCCGCCTGCACCCAGCCTGCCGGAAAAGCCGACAGCCCTAAACCGATCGCCGCCACCCCCGCTTCGTGTAAAAACTCTCGTCGCTGCATCTGTTTTCCCTCTCTTGAATGGTGAACTCTCCCCACGGCTAAATCCGGGGGCCTTCCACCCCTGCACCCCTATCAGGTAAAATGGCACACATCGTCCGTCTTTCCTGGAGAACCTATTCATGTCCCAGCCTGCATCGACGCCGCTCTGCGTCGGACTGATCCCTGCCCGCCTCGCCGCAACCCGTCTGCCGAACAAACCTTTGATAATGATCGGCGGCAAGCCGATGATTCAGCATGTCTGGGAGCGCGCGCGGCGCACTCCGAGCCTGACGCGGGTCGCCATCGCCACTCCGGACGCCGAGATCGCCGCTGCCGCCCATCGTTTCGGCGCGGAGGTCGTCATGACCTCCCCGGACCATCGTTCCGGCACGGATCGCCTCGCCGAAGCCGCTACCGTCCTCGCTCTGCCCGCAGACACGATCGTGGTCAATATCCAGGGGGACGAGCCGCTGCTCGATCCCGCTTCCATCGAGGCGACAGTGCAGTTGCTGCTCGCCGACCCCGATCTGCCGATGTCCAGTCTGATGTGTCCCTGCCCGGAGATCGACCGCGACAATCCGGCCTGCGTCAAAGTCGTCTGCGCTGTCAATGGCGACGCGCTCTACTTCTCCCGTGCGCGTCTGCCCTTTCCTCGCAATACCACCCAAACGCGTGTGATGCAGCACGTCGGCCTCTACGCCTACCGTCGCCACTTTCTCGCGGTCTACTCCAAACTGCCGCCGACGCCGCTCGAAACGACGGAATCTCTCGAACAGCTTCGTGTTCTGGAGAACGGTTACCGCATCCGGATGGCGCGTGTCGAATCGGCTCCTATCGGCGTCGATACCCCGGAGGATCTGGCCCGCGTGCGGCAACTTCTGGGCGTATAGAGGAAATTCTTGGCCTCATGTGCAGATCGGGGAGGAATTCCCGACCGAAATGCCGGATTGTCCTGCGTGAGACCGGCCTGTCATCGTGATGCGCCGGAAAATTTTCAGGAGGCATCTCTTGTCTGATAAAGTCCGAGTCGGTATTATCGGTACCGGCGGCATCTCGGGGGGCCATGTGCGCCGCATGCTGGCGAACCCGAATGTCGAGATCACAGGGTTGTGCGACATTCGGCCCGAAGCGTTGGCCACTACCGTCGAACGGTTTCCAGGCGTCAAAGACGTTCCACAGTACAGCGATTTCAAAGATCTGATCGCCGCCGGGAACGTCGATGGCGTCGTCATCTGCACCCCCCATACCACCCATTTCGAGCAGACGATGACCTGCCTCGATAAGGGGCTGCATGTGCTCTCCGAAAAACCGATGGTCTGCACCGTCGCCGACGCCTATACCGTCTTGAAAAAGATCGACGAGAGCGGCAAGGTCTTCGTGCTGAACTACCAGCGCATCTACCAGTCGGAGTACCTCTATATCAAGAATAAGATCGCCAGCGGCGAGGTAGGGGAAGTGCAGTTCATTCAGGGCCTGCAGGGGCAGGAGTGGCTGCGGGCGTGCGCCAACTCCTGGCGGCACGATCCGGCCCTGAGCGGCGGAGGCCAGATCAACGACTCCGGTTCGCACATGCTCTCGATCCTGCTCTTCATGTCGGGTCTGACGACGGATCGCGTCACCGCCTTCATGGACAACATGACGGTGCCGGTCGATATCAACTCTGCGCTCACCGTCGGTTTCGTCGGCGGCGCGATGGGCAACATCTCCATCGTCGGCAACGCACCCTCCTTCTATGAGGACATCACCATCTGGTGCTCCAAAGGTGCGTTCTACCTGCGTAATGGGAAGCTGGAAGAGAGCGATGCCGTCGGCAAACGCCACTTCCCGGCCGTGGAAGACATGCCGAAGGGCAACAATCCCGACGACAACTTCATCGCCGCCATCCGGGGCGAGGAGGAGATCGGTTGCCCCGGTATCTGGGGCCTGCGCGTCATGGAAGTGACCGAAGCCGCCTGGAAGTCCGCCGCCAACAACGGCGCGGTCGCCCAGGTGGAGCACGTCGGTATCTAAACTGCCTGATAGTCAACGATGCCCCTGTCTCTTTTCAACAGAGACAGGGGCCATTTTATGCGCTCCATAGTTCGAGATGATTGCCTTCGGGGTCTCGGAATAGCGCGAAATTTCCGTTGGCGTTTTGTTGATGCTCGATGGGCGTAATGTCGTGTTCTGAGAGTTCTGCAAGAAATTCCGCGAAGCCGATTACCTGGAATGTGAGGACGACTGCGCCATTCCCCGTTATTGTCGCTTCCGGGCGTGGTCGGATCAGGGCAAACGTAAACACGCCGGAGGGCGCTTTTAGCGTTCCCACCCTTCCGCCTGGGAAAACGTCGATCGTGCATAGACCGAAATGGTCATACCAGGCCGCCAACGCGTCCGGCGTTTCCGTGTAGATCGTCACGGCATCAATGCGCTCGATGTTTGCCAATTTTCTGCTCTCCTGCTGTTTGTCGCGCCTCTTTCAGGGATTGTCCTGACAGAAGACCCACTCTCAGCCAGCGCGCAGGGAGACGCATTGCGGCGGCGCACGCTGCCGCTTGGTTGATCGCATCGACTTTCGATACAGACACAATATCCTGGTTTTTCAAAGTTGAGGATACTTTCTTTCCCCCGCGTGAGATGTGTTCGGGATGATCAGATGGCTCCCTGCGCCCAGGGAGCGGTGGCGACGACAAGGCGCATCTCTTCCGGTGTCATGTTCAGCAGCGCCGCTCCTTCAACGACGTCCTGCATATCGACGCCATACCAGTTGCGCTTACGCGGGTCGCACAGTCCTGCGATATTCAGGCAGGCGATCTTCTGCGCCACCTGTTGCGCAAATCTTTGTAGATCTGCGTCTGTACCGTTACACGCCCGTTCGTGCAGCAGGCGAGCGCACTGCGTTATTCCAGCCGCAAAGGAAGGGCGATCCGCTGCAAGATAGCGTTGTAGGCGAGTAGCTTTGGGCAGGCGGCGCGCCATTTCCGCGTAGCTGGCAGCCGCGAAGTAGAACATGGAGAAGGCGCTGAAAAGCGGAAATTTTGCCATCCCGGCATAGCTGGTCGCAATAAAGTGGGCGGTCCAATCGGCCTCCTGCCGTGTGATCGCGCCATACCCCGCGATGCGGTCCGCGAAGTCGGCTTTCCCCCAGCTCTCTTCCAGAATACGGCCCAGGCGCTCGATGCCCAGCAGGGTGAGCGGCATTCCGGTGCTGAAGAGCGGATCGACAAAGGCAGCGGCGGACGGCAACAACGCCCAACCCGGCCCTGTGACTGTCTGTGCCCGAGAGGCCACACGGGGTGCATAGACAAAAGGCTGCACTGGAATTGCCTCCGCGAACTGCACTTTGATGGAAGGGAAACGGTCCATAAAACGGTTCCAGGCTGCTTCGCTGCCTTCCAGTTCCAGTTCGTCCGCCAGCCAGGATTCGACGGCGAACCCGGCACTGGTAACGCCGTTGTTGAACCGCAATACCCACATCCATCCACCGTCGAAGACATGGTGCAGGGCGGCGTCGTCCAGAGGATAGGGAGGCGTCTCCGAGGGCCGGAAGGCGTCCAGTGTCTCGCAGCGCAATACGCCTGTGAAATGTGAAAAGAGCGCATGGGTCGCAGGATAGTTCGGAAAGGCTCCATAGGGCAGATCCAGGGCACGGGTGAGAAATCCGCCTGGCCCGCTCGCATCCACCACGAAGCGCGTCGTCACCTGAAACGCCTGTCCCGCCCGCATCCCTTCCAGCGTAGAGCCCTCGGCAGCAAACGTACCTCCGCTCAACTGCACCTCGTCCCGATACTCCACCCCCAACGCCAGCGCCTCGCGCACCAGAAAAGCGTCCACATCGGCCCGCAGCCAGTGCGTGTCCCCAACTTCGTCATTGGGACTTGCCGCGACCAACAGTTGGTTGGAACGGTCCCCCTTAGCGATATAGGGTTGATGCGCGACATGATGGAAATAGGTAAATCCACGCTTCAAACCACAGCCGATCTCAGGATAGGCACGCTGCCAACCTCCATAGGTCGTAAGCGGCAAGAGGCGGGGCAGATCGTAGCGTTCGGCGATCTGCTCGATCAGCAGATTCATCAGGGGCGATGTCGATTCGCCGATGGCGAAGCGCGGATGGCGACCGCGTTCCAACAGAGCGACCGACAGTCCCAGGCGCCGCGCCACCATCGCAAGCAGCGCGCCTCCAAACCCGGAACCGATAATGATCAGATCGAAATCTGTTTGCATGTTTTCGTATCTCCTATTCCCGATTCAGGCCTTACTGTCTGTCTCTGGCTACTCAATTGCCCCTGCCTGCCTGAGGCGTTCTATGGTCATGGCGTTGTGCTCAGGGTCGTGCTGAGCCATACTGAGCGCGGTCTGACCGTCCGGACCGTGAAGATTGGGATCTGCCCCATGTTCAAGGAGTTGATTGACAACCCCTATATGGCCCCAGTTTGCAGCCGTCATGAGAGGCGTCAAGCCATTCGAAGAGCGTGCGTTCGAGGAGGCTCCGCGTTCCAAGAGCAAGGGTACGAAGTTCAACGGGTAGCGGCTCAGACTGGCTGCGACCGCGTGCATCAACAACGTGGAGCCATCGTCGATCCGATCCAGGTCTACTTCCTGCGCCAGGCGCCGGCTTACCGCTTCGTCATCCCCCAGGCACATCGCTTCTACCAACCCGATCTTTGCCCCGAACTCTTGCAGTACCGGAATCACTGCCTCGCCGTTGTCTGTCGTTGCGACACGCACGGCCCGCTGCAGATCGACTGGATTGTCTGCGGCCCCTCTCTCCAATAAGAGACGAGCGACTGCCACCCGTCCATACCATGCCGCCATGACAAGCGGAGACATATCGTGATTTTCGCGGGCATGAACATCAGCGCTCTTATCGAGCAGAAGAGCCGCCATTGCAGGCGTTTCCAGGGTCGCAGCAACGTGAAGCGGAGTCAATCCCCACTCATCCTGCTCCTGGATACTTGCTCCTGCTTCCAGAAGAGAACGCACTTCCTCCAGGTCTCCTGCCTCTACGGCGCAATGTAAAATCAGTTGCTGTCTCTTCATCATGGTGTTAGCGATCGTTCTGGCAGAGTGAGCAGACGACAGGCGGAGGGATCCTCTGTGTCTGGTTCATGGCTGTGATGCGAGCGATACGGGCGGGCGCGCATTCACAGTGCGCAAAGGTCTCGATGTCCCATAAGTCTGCGAAGACGCGGCCCGCATTCCGTCGTAGGCCGTACTCCTGCGCTGCTTCCAGAGAGGCGAGGGTGGGCAGAGCGAACAGGCCAGCGGTAGCGAGAACTTCCATTGCGCCGTTCCCGACTCGGGTAGGGATCAGGCAGCAGACGGTCGCACCGCAATCGAACGCGACGTCCAGAGAGCGGCAGGCCCACTCCAGCCCTTCCGCTTCTGTCATAAACGGCGGACGCAGCAGAAGAAAGACACGCAGGTCGATGTCGTGAGCACGTAGGAGAGCAGCGCTGCGGCGAAAATCCGCGACTGTGAAACGTTTGTTCAGGCGTTCGAGCGTCGGTTCGTGGGCGGTCTCCAGGCCGAGAGCGACTTCGAGTTTGCCCGAAAGGCGCTGCGCGAACCGCAGACAGCGATCTCCCACCAGAGAAGGATGGCACTCCACAATCACTCGCTCGAAACCAGAGACGAGAGAGGCAATCGCCTCGTCGTCCTCTGGGGGGATTGCCTGGTTGTCGAAGAAGCTGCCTGCATTGTAAAGTTTGATCTGGCGTGCAGGTGGCAGACGCTCCAGAGCCCAGGCGATCTGGGCAGGAATAGCGCCGAGGGGAACGCGACGATCGAGCGTGTTCTTCCAGAGGTCGCACATCAGGCAGCGATAGGGGCACTCGCGATTGGTGAGGAAAAGGGTTGCCGTCGGGATCGGTTCGCCGGACGCGCCGATCTCTTCCTCCCACAAAGAGGCATAGGGAATGAAGGGATCAAGCACGTTTTTGGGGCCGCGCTGCGCTTCGATCCAGCGCGTGCGTGCGGCGGCGCGATCCGGATAGATCGCGGCCGCCGCGTTGGGAGTAACGAGAGGATCGGCAGGCATCAGCGGAGGGTCTGCATAGAGGCGGGGACGACGTTGCCGGAGAGGCGTTCGTTCTGCGGATCCCAGGCTACCTTCAGGCGCTCTTCCCACTGGCGCAGGAAGGTGTGCCGACACCAGGTCTTGCTGACGCGCCAGGCGCGATAGCTCTCGCCTCCGACGCCGTCCTGAAATCGCCGTTTCGGATAGGCGGGCATGTCGATTCCGAGGGTCGCCTTGATCCCGGCCTGAACCACCTGCTGTTTGAGCGCATAGAGCCGTTCGACACTGCCGTCCAGCACGGTCTCGAAGGGAATGGCGAGCGCAGCCGCCATCACGGAGCGCATCGTGAAGGGCGAGAGCGCCTCGAACCCATACTTTTGCGCAGGCGCATAAGTGCGGACGTAGGCTCGCGACAGGCCGCCCGAATAGGTCAGACTGTGCTTCATATTCTCGACCCCCCAACCTTCCTGATAGAGCATCGGGTTGCGCAAAACGCTGGAGAGGGTCAAGTCGGAGTCTTCCAGGGGATACGATTTCAGATTCTCATCGCCGCCATCGCCGTCCAGCAGATATTTCAGGTTCGGATAGCGTTCGCGGATGCCTTCCAGCAGACACAGCGCGACCGCCGCGCACTCCACATCCAGCGGGTGATAATCTTCAATCACCTGGATCGCCTTTTCCAGATCGACACGTTCGGCGGGCATGTGAATGGCTTCCCACTGCGCTTCCAGACCTAGCTCTTTGACCACCATTTCCGCCTGCGCCGCATCCTTGCCGCCGCCCAGATCGAGTGTAAACGCCCGCAACAGCCCCGGATCGCGACCAAGCACCTTCAAGGCATGATGCGCTAACAGCAAAACGGAGGTGCTGTCGATGCCGCCGGAGAAGGCCAATCCGACCATCTCGCCGTCCGGCAGCGAAGACAGCCAGCGCTTCAGGGTCTCATACGCCGCCCCGATATAGGCCGCGCCGATCGCCTCCAGATCCGTCGGACCATTCCCGATGCCGGGATTGAAAAAGCGATGATAACGGGGCGCGGGATCAGGGCAGCCGATCTGATCGATCTCAACCAGATAGTGCGCCGGAACCATACGCGTATAGAGCGGATCGAACTGCCAGCCGATCTTTTCGTTCTGGCACCACTCGAACAGGCTGTCGATTCGATCGGAAACCAGCAGAAACGGGCCGTGGAACATCTTGGCGACGAAGTAGCGTAGCGGCACGCCGATGGTCCGCGCCAATCGCACCGTCTGCCCCGCTCGCGCCACCGAGGCAAAGTGGCCGTCACTCGCTGCCAGGGTTTGCAAGTCGGCGCTCTGCACCGCATTACGGATCGCATCGGGCGTGAAGGGCGTCAGCGCCGCTGTATGCGTCCCCGTCAAATCTACAAGGCGTTCCACTCCTGCTAACATCGGTTCTCTCCTCTGATTGCGATGAGTCTCTTCTGACCACAGTTTCGATAGTGCAAGGTTCAACGCCCCGAGCCCTAATTCCTACCAGGAGAACAGGAAAAGACGGATTCAGGAATGCAAAAAAATGCAGATGCAGAGCAGGAATACAGGAAGAAAGGAATACAGGAGAGGAGGAAAAGAAGAAAAGAGAAATTCCTTGCAGATGTCCTATAGCATCTTGTTCCTGTAAGATCGTGCCCTGTAAATCTTCAAGGAGCGTCCACTCCCTGCATTTCCTCAGTATTTTTCCTGGCTTCTTTCCTTCCTGCCTTTTTGCTCTGCATCTGCATTTTTCTTCTTCCTCTCCTGCTCGGCATTTCCTGTTCGAGGAGGAAACCGCTGCTGTTACGTGGAAAAACGCAGGACGACGCTATCAGAGGGCAGGAATGGGACAAGCAGATATGACTACCGATTCGACGACGACGGGGAACGAGTGGCAGCAGGATAAGAGTTTTCCGCCGCCGCCGGAGTTTGCTGCGCAGGCGAATGCCAACGATCCCGGCATCTATGCGCGGGCCGCAGAAGATTTTGAGGGCTACTGGGCGGACTGGGCGCGCCAACTGGAGTGGTCGGAGCCGTGGCATACCGTGCTGGAGTGGAAGCCGCCGCATGCGAAGTGGTTTCTGGGCGGCAAACTCAACGTCAGCGTCAACTGCATTGACCGCCATCTGACCGGGCCGCGTGCCGACAAACGCGCTATCGTCTGGGAAGGCGAGCCGGGCGATCAGCGAGTCCTGACATACAGCGAACTCTCCGTCGAAGTCAACAAGTTTGCCAATGTCCTGCGGACGCTGGGAGTTGTCAAGGGCGACCGAGTCACGCTCTATATGCCGATGGTGCCCGAAGCCGCGATTGCGATGCTCGCCTGCACCCGGATCGGCGCGATCCACGCCGTGGTGTTTGGAGGCTTCTCTGCCGAGAGTCTGGAAGAACGCACCAACGACTGCGGCTCTAAACTGGTGATTACCGCAGACGGCTACTGGCGGCGCGGCAGCATCATTCCTCTCAAGAAGACCACGGATGAGGCGGTGCAGGGCTGTCCCACCGTCGAGACCGTCGTCGTGCTGCAGCGCATCGGGGCCGGTGCAGAGATCGAGATGCAGGCGGGCCGAGACCATTTCTGGCACGACCTGATGGCGGAGGCAAGCGCCGATTGTCCGGCAGAGGCGATGGACGCGGAGGATCCCCTCTATATCCTCTACACTTCCGGCAGCACCGGCAAACCCAAGGGCATTCTGCATACCACCGGCGGCTATCTCACCGGCGCGTACGCCACTACCAACTTTATCTTCGACATCAAAGACAGCGATCTCTACTGGTGTACCGCCGATGTAGGCTGGGTCACCGGCCACTCCTATGTCGTCTATGGGCCGCTCTCCAACGGAGCGACCGTCTTTATGTACGAAGGCTCTCCTGATTGGGGCGTCGCTGGCAAAGGAACCGCACGCGACCGCTTCTGGGACATGATCGAGCGACACAAGATCTCGATCCTCTACACCGCACCGACCCTCATTCGCGCCTGCATGAAGTGGGGCGACAACCATCCGCAGGGGCACGATCTCTCCAGCCTGCGCCTGCTCGGCTCTGTAGGCGAACCGATCAACCCCGAAGCCTGGCTCTGGTACCATACGCACATCGGCGGCGGGCGATGCCCGATTGTGGACACCTGGTGGCAGACGGAGACCGGCGCGATCATGATCTCGCCATTGCCCGGCCTGACCACGACGAAACCGGCCTCCGCGACCAAAGCCTTCCCCGGCATCTTCCCGGAAGTCGTCGATGAGAAGGGCAACCCGGTACCCGACGGTCAGAAGGGCATTCTGGTTATTCGCAAGCCCTGGCCGTCGATGCTGCGCACTCTCTGGGGCAACGACGAACGCTACAAACAGGTCTACTGGAGCAAATTCGAAGGACTTTATTTTCCCGGAGACGGCGCACTGCGCGATGCGGACGGCGATTTCTGGCTGCTGGGGCGTGTGGACGA
>JAYUMV010000021.1:0-14737 GCA_043762265.1 Chthonomonadaceae bacterium
TAGTAGGATTCTCCTACACTACCGGCAACCTCGCGCATCATGCTTTCCTCTACACCAACAGCACGACTTGTCAGGGAGGCGCCTGGCGCCCGTCGCTGCCGAGGAGGAGCGCCAGGAGCAGATAACAGGTGGGGATGCGGTAGAAGGCTCCCCTGAAGGGGCCATGGTATTCGGAGGTGAGAAATTGTGTCACGCGTGGTAGGGAAAGTGAGAGCAAAAGGGGAATATGATTGCGGTGTACCGTCTTGCAGTGCGCGGCAGTGTCCGCGTAGAAAGGAAAAAGGTAAGCACCGTGACCACACACCGCAACGTATTCTTATGGGGAGGGGCTGTAGCCCTCGCCCTCCTGGGAACCCGCCCCGCGTGCGCCGATGAGAAGGCGGACGCGCTTCTCAAAGAGGTGGAGACCACCACCAGAGCCGTCAAAACGCTTACGGCAGACCTGAGCATGTCGGAGCGCTTCAAAACCCCGGACGGCAGCGATCAAAACATAAAGATGGCCGCCACGCTCAAGCTCAGGAAGCCTAATCTGGCTCGCGTAGACTTCACGGAGGGGCCATTCGCCAAAACCATCGCCTCCGACGGTAAGAACGTCTTTACTCTGGCCCCGGGCAACCGGTATCAAATGACGAAGGCCGATGCGCAGGGCAAAAACATCGACGCACTCTGGGCCGCCCCGGTCAGCATGTTCTTCAGTGGCCAGTTCAGCCTGATGGGAGCCGCCGTCAAGCCGGAAACGACCTATGCGGGCAAGCAGACCCTCGAGGGAGTAGAGTATGATGTGGTGCAGTTGAGCGCCGCCAAGCCGTTCGCCTATACCGGCAAACTCTACATCGCTCCCAGCAAACTGGCAACGCGTCTGGAACTAGAGACCACCCCGCAGAAGGGCGGTCAGGTGATGAAACTGAACGCGGCGCTTACGAACGTGAAGCTGAACGTGCCTTTGACCGAGGCGGCCTTCGCGTACGTACCGCCCAAAGGAGCCACGCTGTTCACGCCGCCCTCCCTTGACGAATACAACAAGAAACTGTTGGCGGTCGGCAGTGTCGCCCCGAAGTTCACGTTGTCTGCGCCCAGCGGGGGCAGAGTGGAACTGGCGGAAGCCCTCAAGGGCAAGAAGGCGTTACTGGTCAACTTCTGGTTCTACGGTTGAAGCGCTTGCCGTGAGGAGTTTCCTCACCTGCAAGAACTGTACACCGAACTCAAAGACAAAGGACTGGAACTGGTTGCCCTCAACGGCTCGGACTCGGCGGACGTGATCAATAAGTACGTGAAAGAAAACAATTTCACGTTCCTCATCGGTATGAAGGGCAAGGGCGACAACTACGATGCGGCTCTGCAATATCGCGTAGAAGCGTACCCCACCAACTACCTCCTCGACAGCAGCGGCAAGATCCTTTTCCGCTCCGTTGGCTTCGATGAGGAGGGCATACGCGCCGCCCTGAAAAAACTGGACATCAAATAAGCGTCGGATGCCTCCGAGCATCGTGACAACACAGAGGCGCATGGAGTTCTCCATGCGCCTCTGTGTACGATCCCTGGACCAGGGATCATCCCTGGTTCTGAGCAGGAACCCACTCGTCTTCCACCGAACTGTGGGGCATTCTCATAACAGTGTCGCTGGCCGTATCCCGGTTGAGGCGAAAGGAAAACAGCGATGAACGATTCCACGGTAGATCTGCAAGCGTGTGTCGAAGGTCAGGACGGCATCTCCGTCATTCGCGGGGGGGGATCGGGGCGTGACTGGAACAACATCCTCTACAAAACCGGCCTGTCGGCCAAAAATGTCAACGCCAAAGCGCTCTCGATGAATGTGGCCACGATTCCCCCTGGTGGTGTAGCTTTTGCCCATATCCATGTCGATTTCGAGGTCATGCTCTATATCCTGAAGGGACGTGTGCGGCATGAATATGGTCCGGGCTGTCGCAAAGTGGTCGAAAATGAAGCGGGCGACTTTATCTTCATCGAGCCCGGAGTACCGCACGAAGTGTTCAATATGAGCGCGACCGAAGAGGTGGTCGCAGTGGTCTCCCGCTCCAGCGCGGACGAGTGGGATAACATCGTCAACTACGACCGGCACGCAGAATAGGCGGATGCCAGGCGCTTCAGGCCAATGCCTGTGAGCAAGTTTTCTAAGAGGAGTCAGACGCATGCTATCATCCCCTCTACCGTGGGAAGCGGAACAGATGCTGCGCGCGGAATTGAAGCGCGAGGAAAGACTGATCTGGACGGGGCAGCCGATCGCCAGTCGTGCCGGAAGGAGCGGCCTGCCCCTCGTCCTGTTCGGCATTCCCTGGACCCTGTTCAGCATCTTCTGGATCGTCATGGCAACCGGGATTACGAGCCATGCGCACTTCAGTCAATCGTCGGGGTCGTTCGACTTCATGTCGATCGTGTTTCCTCTCTTCGGCATCCCCTTCGTTCTCATCGGAGTGTGGATGCTCACTACACCCAATCGAATAAAGCGCAATGCGCTGAAGACCGTCTATGCCCTGACCGATCAACGCGCCCTCATTCTGTCACCGGCCTGGCGCAACGGGGTCACGGTGCGCAGCATCTCGCCGGAGGATCTGGTCTCCCTGACGCGCACGCAGAACACGGATGGCTCCGGCACGCTAATCTTTACCCGTCTCTCGACCACCCAGCGTGCGGCCGGCCCCAACGGTGGCGCCTACATCGCGACCGTAGGGTTTGAAAACATTACGGATGTGCGCGACGTCGAGGCGCTGATCGACCGGACCTTCCGCGCCCCCGATCCTCATTCGGATCTGCTATAAAGACCCGACTTTGCTCACCTTCGCTTCCACAAAGCAAGAGCCTCCCTATCGAACCCGGAGAAAATAGAATGGCACAACCCTAAAGGAGCAGAGGAAGCCTCCCCGGACAAGGGAAGCCTATCGGAGAATTTTGGAGAGCCTTATGGAGGATATCGTTTCGTCTGTTCAGGAGTGCCTGACCCATGTCCGCGAGATTTTGACGCAGGGACGGTACCAGGCCTTCCAGGCTGTAAATACTGCGATGGTGCCGACCTACTGGCAGGTCGGCCGTGAAATCGTGGAAGAAGAACAGCGAGGGGTATATCGTGCCGAATATGGCGCCCGTCTTGTTGAGACGCTGGCCCGGCAACTTGCGACCGAGTTCGGAAAGGGCTTTACGGCACGCAATCTCTGGTTCATGCGGGATGTCTACCTCGCTTTCCCAATTCTGTACGCACTGCGTACAGAATTGAGTTGGACGCATTATCGACTGCTGGCTCTTGTCAAGAATCCACAAGCGCGTAGTTTCTACGAGGTGGAGTGTGCCAATGCTCGTTGGTCTACTCGCGAATTGGAACGCCAGATCAGTACATTGCTGTACGAACGTTTGGCGCTTTCGCGGGACGAAGCAGGTTTTTTACAATCGCCTGGCGCGTTGCTTTGTTCTCGTAGATTTGAAAGTGCGCAAGCTCACCCATGCGGATATCGGACAGATGCAGATGTATGTCAACTACTATGCGCGTGAGATGACCGCCGAACACGAAAATCCGCCCATCGGTCTCCTGCTCTGCGCCGACAAAAATGAGGTTCTTGTACGCTATACACTGCCGGAAGACAACAAACAGATCTTTGCCGCACGCTACCAACTCTACCTACCAACCGAACAGGAACTGCAAGGTCAACTGGAGTATGAACGCACGCTCTGGGAACGAGAGCAACGCTTAACCTCTGCGACGAAAGAAAACACCGCTGAGGCAGAGAACGACCCTGACGAAAACGTATGACGGAACCTATCCTCTACGCTTGGCAGTCAAACCTTGGCTTGCTGTGGATAAGAGTGCTCACGCGATGGAATGTCAGGGCACAATGGTGGTCAACTGTTTCTCCAGCGCACTTGCGAACTTAAGGCAGTCGATAGCGATGCGATCCTTCGGGTCCTGAACACGGCGTGCGAGAGAAAGATCTCTTGCAGGATAGAGCACACTACCGGTTGCAGTATCTTCCCAGGGATATTCGAGTTGCTCCCAGGGTGAATTCTGTCTGCCAGCAACAACCGGATGCGCGTTTTCGAGGGCGGAAACGAAGTGTTTTACCTGCGGGCTCGCCGTCAAAAGGGCTGTACCTGCCGGATGACGCAACAGAACTACAAACAGATGGGAGGCAGCCTGGTGTGTACGCGGGAAAGTAAGACCTGAACGTGCATAGGCTGCTTTTGCAAGTTTTTCGAAAACCATTTGGATCAGCATGCACAGCGTGGAAGGAGAATCCGTCGGAGAAATCTGCCACGCCGCCTTCAGATCCTCGCGTGCCTGTTCCAGGAAAGGATCGGCCCAGTCACGTGGCACAGCAGGCATTACAGATCCTCCGCCGTAGTAAGATCCCAGTCCGCAGGCAAAGGAAGGCGTCCCGACTCAACTTCTTGCCACTCTTCCGGACTCAATAAGATAATGACAGACGGATAGTCAACTCCCTGTGCCAAATCCTCTCCGAACCGAAAGGGCATTATTTCGCCTGTCGTCGGCGCTGCCGCAGAAACCTCTAGGAGATGGATCTCATTCTGCTGTGCGGTTGAAAATAACTTCACCAGGCTTGTCTTGCGGTCTGTCTTGCGATGAGCTTTCGCCAACTCGCGCGCTACCATTTTTAATGATCGTGCCATATCGATGTTTCCTTTCGCAGGTATTATACTTTATCCCATCAATTACCATCAGGGAGACTAGGCGGCTTCTGAAAAAATGCTGATCCGTCTTTGCACTACTCTTCGTCGGGATCCGTCGTCGCCTTGACGCCCATGAGGATAACTGTGCCGTTTCCGAAGGTGTAGAAAAAGATAAGCGGAAAGTTACGCTCGGTCCCTCGGACATGCCAGGTATACAATGACAGGGGAGCGTCTGCCGATATCTTTCCCGCTTCCGGGAAATGCGTCAGCATAAATCGCAGCCCGCGCTCGATTTCCAGTAAGCGCTCCTGATCGGGAACCGCGAGACGAAACTCCTCATCGAAATGCGCCTATTTCAGGATCTTGTACGTCGGAATTTCGCTTTCTTTCATGTCAGCGAAGCATCTCCTCTGCGCCCGCAACGTCCGGGTCGTTCGCCCACTCCGTCTCCTGGCGCGTTAGATCCCGCGTATAGAAGGAAGTCGATTCGTAAGGGATCGTCTCACCTTCTGCGGCGAGGTGCTATCCGAGGAACTGGTGAGAAGTCGAACTGATCTCGCTGCCGTTCTTATCCCGGAAAAACCGTAACACCTGCTCTACGACCGCAATCTCCTCCGCCGTAAAAACGGACAGGTCAGGCTCCCGCAGCGCTACAGGGCGCTTCTGCGGTCTGCCGTAGTGCCTCCGGTCCGCTAACTCCAACTCACGCGCCTTTCGCATTTCCTCGCTCACCGGCAACATCGCACGCGGCGCAGGACCATTCTTTAGCTTCTGGTACTCTTCTCCGGTGATGGCTTTCTCCGTCATGCTATAAAAGAGAAAGTCGCTGAAGAACAGAAGTTTATTTAGCTTGATCGAGCCGAACGCCTCATTGCCTTCCGAAGCAACGGCGATATAGAGAATCAGTTCTTTCAATTTTTTGGTTGGCGGGCAAAAGTCCTGGGCTACCCTTTGACCAGTGGCAGCACTTCCCGGTCACGCCAGTAGCGCTCCCAACCGCCATTGAGCATCAGGGTGCGCAATGCCGCCAATGCCTCACTGGTTTCCAGGCTCCAGTGCATGCCCTGTCCTTTCTGACGCTGGGCCACCAAAAGGTCGTTCGCCTTCTCGACATGACCACTGCCGATGTAGCAACGCTCACGACGACGTCCCCGAAAAGTAGCGGGTTCCCTCGGGCGTGAGAACCCGCGCGGTGCGCAACTCCCAGAAACAGCGCTTCTGGGAGTTGCGTGTCAGCACTTCGGCGACGCTCACCAATACCTGATCGCTTTCCAACGCCGGCCCCAGATGCCGCAGATCCGAAACACTCCGGGTCTCTTCCTCCTGCCGTGCAAACAGCACCCGTTCCCAGTCTGCCGAAGAGACGCCTTCGGGAGGGCGAGTGCTTCCGACGATGAGGGCGGTGTCTACCGCAGCACTCAGAGCCTGGGGCCATCCCGCCCGGCGACGCGGTTGCCGTGAAGCCACGACCAACGCGGGCGAGAGCGTGTGCAGATCCTTCTGAGCGAGCAGCGCTTGGACTTGTTCTTGTTCGGCTTGGCGCACGATCTGTCCATGCGCCCGCACAAGGTTTCGGAGTGTGCTCGCACAAAGCAACCCTTCCTCCAGGCTCTGCCAACCTAACAGGCGAGCGACCGGAGCAAAGGGCAGATCCTGGGGCAGCAGACACGCCCATTCCTGTAGTCCTCGCGTGATAATCATGCCCTCATGAGCGGGCATGAGAGCATTCCCAGGCAGAATATGCCCGCCCTCTCTGAGCGCCAGGATCTGTCGTGACAAAGAGAGGGTGCCGAAGCGACTGGCCACTTTAATATTTTGGCGACCGTCCGCCTTTTTGAGGTGAGGGGGAAAAAGACTGGCGGGACTTGTCGGCCAGTTGCTTATCTATCTCCTCCCAGCGGGCTTGGAGCACTTTTTTGAGGGCTTCGGTTCCAATCTCATAGGTGCTCATTTCGAGATCATCCAGGGCGGTTTCGGGTTGAAGTTTTTCCAGATCCATTTCGGGCATATCGAAACTGGCAAGTTCGGACATGGTGTCGGGGTCGTCGTCCTCGACTTTGACTACCAAGATGCGAATGCGGCTCATGGGCGTCTCCATTGGCAGAAGGAAGATGCAGCCATTTTACCACCGTCGTCGTCCGCGCGCAACCAGTCTCGTCTAAGGGTATGCTGGCCCAGGGCTTTTGCGCGCTAACATTTTTTGTGGTCTGGGATGGACTGTGTAAGGACTGGCACTGTGAACGCTTCCGGATGAAAGGTAGACGTTTGCAGAGTAAAATGTCTACTGTATTATACCATGCGCGGAGTGAACGAGCGATCTCGAATCCGCCTTTAGAGTTGCTCGCCGAGTTGAGCATAAACCTCCATGCCAGCGCGCTGTTCATCCTCTCGCGGAAGCAGGAAGTCTTCATAATCGAACGTCCGACTGGCCACATCTTTTTTGCGCTCCATAAGATCGTCAAGGAGCCGGTCAAATGTGCGCCCGATAGTATTGGAGGCGTCTTCGTTGATAAGGAAATAGACATGTACTTCCTTGCTTTGACCGATGCGATATGCTCGGTCTGTTGCTTGCGCTTCAACGGCAGGGTTCCACCAGCGGCCATAGTGAATGACATGGTTTGCCTCTGTAATCGTAAGACCTACTCCTGCCACAAACGGTGAGAGTATAAGTACGTCAAAGCCATCGCGGCTTTTGAATTCCTTAAGAATGCCGTTTCTAGTCTCTACATTGACTTTCCGGGTCGGTGCTATACGCGCTGTGTCACCATTGATTATGCGAATGCTTCTTCTGAATTTGGCACTCAACACCCGAGCCAGGATACGCTGCATATCTTTGTGTCGGCAGAAGATGATTGCCTTTTCCTTCTGGCTTTGTATGACCTCAAGTATGTTGATCAGTTGAGAGAGCTTGGATGACTGTGCCAGAAGTTCATCAACCGAACATTCATCCGAGTATCTCAGAAGGGCTGGGTGTTGGTAAAGCCGAGCAAATTTTTGAAGCAGGCCCAGTTTTCCTTCAGTTCGTGTCGTAGTCCTCATTTCAATTCGTAGTTCTTGATGGCAGGCCACTTCGAACGAAGACATATCGCATATTATTTTCTGTTCGTGCTTTGTTGGTAGATCCAGAACTTCGCTCTTACTTCGGCGCAACACAAACGCCTCCGGCTTACGGTACAGCAGTCGTTCCTTCAAATCGACAGAAGCAGAATGGAGTTTTGCCGGGTCTGATGGCTGTTCGTAACGCGTCACAAACTCTCGGGCTGCTCCAAGTAAACCTGGCTGGATAGTGTCGAAGATGTTCCATAGATCAAGAAGTCGGTTTTCGACAGGGGTACCTGTGCAGGCGATTCGAAATTCCGGTTGGATTGCCTTCATCGCATGGGAAATCTTTGTATTAGGAGTTTTGTACTCGTGTGCCTCATCTGTTACTACGATTGACCATAGCGATTTGCCGTTGAGAAAGTAAGCGAAGCTAAATTCATAGTCTCGAACTGCTTCGTAATTTGTGATTACGACTCGATATTTTTGAATTTTATCGAGGTCTAGAATCGGTTTGCCGATCACATCTTCTCGACCTTCCGCATCTCTGCGCCGAAAGGCTCGCAACATCGGCCCATATAGCGATAGAACATGGCCAAATACGTCACCGCTGTCAAGAAAGAACTTCGTTATCTCTTTCTCCCATGTCTCAGTGTCAAGCAAAATGAGGGGCGCAACAATCAGAATTGGACGGAACGGTGGACTGCTGCGAGAGAGGTCTGGAAACCTACCTGACTCGATAGCCCACGCTAGAAAGGACAGAATTTGAAGCGTTTTACCGAGCCCCATATCATCAGCCAGCAGCACACCGTGTCTGCCTGGAATCCTGGTGCAATTCTGAAGCCAATGTACGCCAGCTTGCTGATGTGTCTTCAAAACGCTCTCCGCACGGAGGGACCGTGGGTGCTCGTACTGCTGCATTTCAGCGGGATTGTGAGCAATCTCCAATTCTGAGAGATAGGAAGCATCCACAGTCTCATCATGTGTGTCGATCAGCAGTGCTAATTTGACGGCCTTTTCTTTCTCTTCTTCCGACTTTGGGATCGCATCGGTTGGATCATGGTCGTTTTCACCGGACCAGAGTTCTGACATTCCGCGATCTGCATTCTCTTGTTTTGGAACAGGAGTGAACTCGAATGCACCGATACCAATTACGCGGTCGCCATAAGGCAACTCGACGTCGCCAGTTACCCCATCGAACACCTGCTCCGGGTTGCTAATCAATGACTCCTTTAGGGCACCAAAAACTCGCCGAACACGTTTCATGCGCTCTAGAACCGCCTGCTGTTTGTCAGTTAGAACGATCCTGAGCTTTCGCATGCCAGGGCGGTCAAGTGAGTAAAACCCGTGAGCTACGTCATTCCTTTGAAAGACGGTCCTGAAGTCGGATGCGTCCAATTCCTTACAGGTCGGTATGAAACTCAATTCACCCAGTTCATCCTCAAAAAGATCAAGGCCTATAGAAGACGGAACGATGACATCGTTGTTCTCCAGCGTTGACTCTAGGACAGCATTTGTCTGTTTTGAAAGGCTTTTGACATCCGCAAAGGCTAACCAACTCACTTGCGGATCTTTCTCCTCTGGGCTAAGCGCATTGAACTTATCCATTGCATCGACGAGAGCGAACATCGTGTCATCGAGATGCCAGATGTCGCCTGTACTCGGCCGCGTAACGTAGTAACCCGTTCGCTTGAGTGGAACTGTCGTTCCACCGAGCAGATAGCGATAAGTGTAAGCGAAGTTGGGGCGGCCAATATCGCTCCTGCGGTCGATATTCAGAATAAAAGGCGAAGGACGGGTAAATGCTATGGTTAGGGTAATGCCCTCTTCATGAATTTCGGGGAAACTACCGCTCGGGATCGTTACGATTCTGTTTTCTTGCTCCGCTAGCCCCATTTCCAGGAGCATCGCGATATCATACGCAGATCGAAGCCCTTCACTGGATTGTACGGACCTCACGGGCCACGTTTCCGGTTTTAGCCAGTTTATCTCGACGTCAGACTTGAGAAGGAGGCCGGTATCATCAGCCTGCAAGGTAACGCTGTCGCCGAATTGTTTGAGTGTCAAGATCATGGTCGGATACCCAGTTCATACAACAAGTTTGTTGCCTTCGGTTCCCAATCGCCATTATGAATAATTCGATCACACTTGACCGAAGGTCGTTTTAATTGCTCAAGGGTAAAGACCTGTGATCTGAACGATAACCGCAAAGAATTAAGTTTTTGCCTGTCGTAGATATAGGCTGCATTTCCGGTTTCACTGAACTCCACGACGACATATTGATGACCGTCATAGCCTTCAAATTGCATCATGAAGGCACTGGTCTTTGCACCATAGAGTTGAGGATAGGTGACTCTTTCCATTGATCGGCGTCTCAGGAGGCGCGCATCATCATCGGAAAGGGCAACCTGGAAATCTTTGATATTGCCCGGCTTCATGGTGTATCGGAGCCAGAAATCTGCCCGGCGGCGGTTTTCATCGCTTGGCGGAACTATAGCGTTGAAGAAGAATTCAATCGTCTCTTTTGCAAGCCATGAAAGTACTCTCTCACGTGCCCCTAAAGGCATATTACGCCAATTTGCCTCAGCCAGGGGTAAGCGAGGATCTCCGAGCCTGCTGTCATTAGAAACTAGAGCGGTGATGAGCTTCGATACATCTGGGTAACGGTCACCGATATTGGACAGTATCAGGTGACCCATCTCCCGACGATAACACTCTGTAGCAATCGATGTGATCAGCAGTTTGTCTGCGATCCACTGCAGGTCGGCTATGATTGACTTCTCTGGAGTAGATTTTGGCTTGTTTATCAAGAAGGAAATCGCCAGGTTCAGCGCCGCTTCCGCTGCAGACTGCGCTAGTTGCGACGGCATTGCGACAAACCACGCCGAACAAACCTCAGCGACTGGCACACGTTTATTAACTGCTTCATTCGCAATCCACTTGTCCGCATCATGGGAGAAAAGACCTGGTCGTTCGGCCCACATCGCCAGGATACGGCTTTGACGTCTTTGGTTTTCATCTCGTATTATGGTCGTGAGAAGTTGCTCTAACCGTTCACGTCCTGCGATCTCTCGCCACTTCGTAAAATAACAGCCTGCAAACCCGTAGAGCGTGCTCGCGCGATTAAACACGTCTCGGTGATCCGCCACAGCCTGGACCATCTGCGGAAAAACGGCTGTTCGCGGGTCAATACAAAGGGATCGCTTTTCTCGGAGTTCTAGTCTGGCGAAGTCGAATCCGTTACGCTTAAATTTTGCCCAGACTTCGAGAGCATCAACAGGCGGCTTCGGGATGGTTGGATTTTCAATTTTGACCTGTAATATTTTTACCGCCTTTGATAGTCGCCCAAGGAGTACTAAGGCGTTGACTGGCTCAGACATCCTGGTCGTTCGCAGCATCTCGCCATCGGCCATTTCCTGTAATGCTTGCAGCATTTTCATTGTGCGATCTTTCGCTGGATCTCGTCTTCACCATGCGCCTTCACACGGATCTTGAAAATCACGCGCCGACTTTCTGTGGCTGTCTTTTCTGGATCTTGTTCGCCTCTTCCTGTTGCGGAAAGTTTTTCGAGAAAGTAAGCACGATATTTCGGCGTTGAGTGCAGGCTTGCCAATGCCTCTTTGACCACTGCCATTGATCGGTCCTGACTCAACCTTAGGTTGTTGTTCTGGCTCTCTTCCTGAGTTTTCCCCCATCGTTGCGCATCTGTGTGGCCCTCTACGACAACTGACTCAATGTTATTCCGAAACTGTTCATCGTACAGGACATCGGCCATCGTGGGAATATATTTCCACAGGAATTGCTTGCCATCCATTTTAAGGTCTGACTTCTGAACATCGAAATTCATCAATTTGCCCGGCACGATGACGAGTATCGCATTCCGATCCTTGGGGTCAGGTCGGATTGATTGCGTACTAAATCCCTGCGGCTTCAAATCTTGCTTCAGCCTCGCAAGCAACACGTCCGTGAGCACAGCGTCTTTTGCCGCCGTATGGCTTACAAATACCAACAGCAGGAGAATGAAAATCACCATCAAGGATGTCATCAAGTCAGTTAGAGAACTGCTGAGGTGATCGGAATTACGGTGTTCTTCCACGTACCACTCCTACGGACTTGGTTATCACACCACCGAGTTCCTCAAGTTGCCCTGCAAGTTCTTCGATTTGTGTATGCAATAAATTGGCTGCCTGGGGAACCAGTTTGTCGGCAACATCCACGATACTGTTGAAGTTTTTCTCAACGCTTTGATTATAAGCGGACAAGCCATTGCTCGTCGCTGCCATAATCTTCGCGATTGAACTGTCGAGTGTTTCAAACACCTTTGTAAACTGACTGATAGAAGCGTTGTATTCCTGCAACAATTGCTCATGCCGAGCAAATGCGACTGTTAGGCCACCGGCAGTATCACGCAGGTTCGCTGAAACAGCGAGATGGCTATCTCGGATAGCCTTCAGCCCGTCGGCATGTCCGGCTAGACCAGTGCTGTAAACTTGCACCTCACGACTTGCTTCTGCCATCTTTGCGAGGGCACCAGCATTTTGGCCTAGCAGATTTGTCATAAAAGTCTTGGCTTCCAACAAGGCATCGCTGGCCTCTCGGAAATCCAGAGTTCGAGCCTCAATGTTGACCAATAAGGCTTCCAATCGTGCACTCGATGCCTTAGACCAACCGTCTGTTTGTTCAAGGATGCTCGCTACGTTTGCTTCTGAACGTTCTGTAATAACCGCTGAAGCAGCCATTAGATCAGCAGATAAGCCTGATACCTTATTGGTAAGATCCGTTACGACAGAAGTTAATTGCGAACGCATGGTATCCATATTTTGTTCGGCAGACTCCTGGAGCTTAACCATGAGGCCGTGCATCACCGCGCCAAGGGCTTCGGTCTGATCCCTGCCGGACTGGAGTTGATGCTCAGTTGCTTGCTCTGCCTTAGAGGCAATTGTGCTAAAAGCCGCCTGCATCCCAGAGAACTGAACGTTCAATTGCTCAAGAAGTAGGCGGGTGCTTTCCAGGGAGTTCTGCGCTTGACCAAATTCGTTCTTCGCAGACCCCATCAAGGCATCATGAAACTGTTCGCCCATTTTGCCTAGAGCCTGAGTGATGGACTGCTCAATCGCCTCTGCCATCCGCCCAAACTCACCGGTTACGGATTCGTGTTTCTCAGCCTCCAACTGCACAATAGCTGTCTGTAGCGCGTCGAGTGAGGATGCCATACGATCCATTGTGGGGCGGAATTCCGCTTCCAATGAGGTTGCGACGCCGCTTGACATCCCCGCTGCCAGACCGGGCACGACATCGTTATTCAGAGTGTTCGTAAGGCGATCAACAAGTTCGCTGCTCAAGTTGCTTAGAGAGATTGCCTGTTTAGAAGAAAAGCGGTGCATATCCAACAGGATACGTGAGGTGTTGAGGTATGGGACCACGCGGGAGACGCTACGTATTGTTTGCTCATATTTTTGCTTTAGAGTTCTCGCAGATGCTCTCTCCAGAAAGGTAAACACGATGCTTAGAAGCAAGGCCACAATCGAGCTCAGGAACTTACCGGATAGGCCATTGATCAGGGCATCTATACCAGTTATGGGATTGACGGTATTTGATTTATCATAGTGTACATCGGACAGTGCCAGCAAGATTGAGATGAACGTTAACGTCAATCCTGTGCCTGTCAGGACGCCTGGTATTAATCCGAAAAATGACCCGTAATACTTTTCTCCCACGATCGCATCGTAGGGCATTACGTCACGAACCGGTTCCGTCAGAAAGTACCGTTCAGTTTCATCGGGACCGACATACATTTCGATGTGATCGTCTAAGCGTTGCCACCATTCGCCTGTCGAATCCTGACGATTACTAAAAAGTGTTCGCATTCTATCCAGGCTTTCGAGATCCAGGCCTGACTTTGAAGTCGTTTCCGTCGGTACGCTGACGGAGCCCAACAAACTGGAAAACTTGCGTAGTTGGCTCCGAACTCTCCAGCTAGACCCAATCATCGACAATATGAAAATCAGCGTAAGGACAACTAGACCCGCGCATCCAATTTTTATCAACGAAGGGATATGTTCCCAAAGGGCCGCTAGCATTAATTCTGTTCCTGTCGCAAATGTTATGAAGTGATACTACACCACAAATGCGCAGTATTCCTCCTTGCTCGTCTGCTTACATGCTTCCTGCATGTTGATTAAAAAAGAAATACACGATCAAAATACAGGGCGCGAAGAGTTTGTCTTTCCTACCTATAGACTTCGGAGAGGATCAAGTGGTGGAGAAGGTCAAGAGGGGCTAGCTGTGGTCGTTGTAGACGCCAAGAGTAGTGGTGATAGCTATGGCGGAGGATGGGTTGGGAGAGAGGCAGGGCGACGAGGCGTTAGATATCGTACTCGCTTGCCCCGCCTGGGCGGACGGCCTCGAACCTCTCCTCTTGTCGATTTGATCTTTGGACGCTCTCGTCTTTCGTGGGCTTCACGCTTTGATACTTTTTGACAAAGGGAGGACCCTTTTGGTAAAAATGGCGTGTAATTACCAATGCTGTCCGTCGGAATCGTCGGGAGAAGCAGCATCCCGCGCACATTGAGTGGCGCGAGCGGACTGATCTGGCAACTCCGGCAGTGGGTGGGTCCGTAATCGAGGTTGTATTCGCCTGCGAATTCGGGGATGCCGTCGGACAACGGTGGGCTGTTGTAGGCGGCGGAGCTATTGGTGCAGCAGGGACTGCCAGTTTTTAGGGACTTTGCCGTGTGGGCCTGGAACAGGCTGGTCCTCTGGGTGCGAGTCTGGGCTGGGCAGAGCCGGTCCTTCGACATAGTCCTGCGTTATATAGTCGAAAAACCAGTCTTCCCCCGGTTCGAAACTCGTGATGATCGGATGCCCGGTCGCGGTATGGTGGTGCGTGGCGTGCTGGCTGGGGGAGTTGTCGCAGCAGCCGATATGACCGCACTCCGCGCACCGGCGTAGATGCAGCCACCATCCCCCGGTCGCAAGGCATTCGACGCAGCCCTCTCTACTCGGCTGGGCAGTCTCGTTGATCCCCTCCATCGTCAAACTCCTTCTATGTTGTGCTGGTGAA
>JAYUMV010000022.1:0-11738 GCA_043762265.1 Chthonomonadaceae bacterium
ATTCCCTGCACCTCTGCACGCCATTGTTTTGATGGCCGGAGTGGAATCCTGCCATTGTAGAAGCCGCAGAAGACAAATATATCGCTTCCTGGCTCGATCCGATGCGCGGGAGTGCCTGTCAGGGCAGACTGTTCGTTTCCTCACGATGTTCCCGGTAATTTTCGGGTCACCTCAGTCCGCAGGGGCCTGCCGCCAGGCACGCTTCCGCGCGATAGAAAGATCCGCCTATGCCCCGCTCTCTCGAATACGGCTTAAAATTCGGGTGGGCAGGCAAAAAGGCGGAAGCATCGTCAGGTCCATTCCGGTCAGGTCCAGGACCTCGCTACGAAACCAGACCTCAAACGCTCCTTTAGAGACCGCCAGTTCCGCGAACACCTCCATAGGATCCGGCGCTTCCAGGTAGACGATGACAAGATCCCCTTGAGGAGTAGGCTGCAAAAACCAACTCTCCCGCGTGACCATTTGATGCGACTGGTCGTGGGCGTCGCGATGCACTTCTGTTAGTTCGCGAACGAAATGTGCCAGAGCAAGATGTTTTCCGGGCAGAAGCGGAAACACGATTGCTGCCTCCATTTTATTCATGGCGCACTTCTTTCTCGCACTATTCTGAACGTACGAATATTTCGTATCTCAAAATAGTGACACGGATAGGGTAGCATGCACTGATTGCTACACAGTAACATTTGGATTAACACCAGGTTACAAATACGCGAGAATCGTCGATTGAGAGAGTAAGTGGTTACAGATCAGTATATAAATTGCCCGGGAATGGGATCTTTAACCCACCGCCTTTTGAACGGCGGCTTTGACTGCAATATTTTCTTGCAGGATAGTATCGACTTTAATACCCTGCGCCTCGACAAGTTGCATCAAGATGCGCTGCTGATGTTCCAGGTGCATCAAAATCACTTCGATCTCCTGTTCCGCTTTGATGTTCACTTCCAGGTCGTGCTCGGCACGCATTTCGGAATGGCGTCCCTGTAGATTCTGACCGACCATGATCAAAGGCATGAGCAGGATCTGGATCACATTGCTTATAAGGAGGTAAGCGACGAAGGAGGGGAAAGGATCGAAGGCTTTCCAGTGCAGAAAGTGGACTTCCGAAGCAAGAATATTGTATCCGCACCACACGACCGTCCAACAAAGGATGCTCAGAAAAAAGCCCATGGTCCCGACGCGATCGGTCCCCCAGACTGCCAGCCGTTCAAGGCCCTTAATGCTCTTCTCATGCTCCTGGTTGATGTCGATGTGGGGCTTGCGGTTGGCCTTCCACTCTTCGAGAGACATCGGTTTGGTAGAGAGAGTAACCTCTTGGGTAGCCATGTTATATTGTTCCTTTACTTGTCAGGGTTCTAGAGAGTCACACAGAAAATGTTAACCTAAGGCAGAAGCGGCTTTGCGGGAGACTCGATCCTATAGCGGACGTTCGACACAATGATGTCGGAATGACCTAAAAAGGCCAGTTTCAATCGCAGGCCGACCTGATTGTGCAGGATCTGCTGCCACCATCGTTCGGGAACCGCTTCCGGAATGATGATGGTGACGAAGTCGTCCGCGTGTTCTTTATTGACTTCTGCGATATAGCTCTTGAGAGGGCGTGTTATGCTCCGGTACGGCGAGGGGAGTACCACCAGCGGCACCCCCTTGCTGAACTGCGGCCACTGCTCCTGAAGTCTCTTGCTGTCGTCCGGCTCGATCTCGACATGGACAGCGCGGCAATCGGGAGAGAGCAGCTTGCCATAGCTCAGGGCATGAAGAGTGCCCTGGTTCAAATTGCCTACCAGAATCAGCGCTGTGTTCTTGATAGGTGGATCGGGATGGGGCGCCAACTCCTTCTCGATTTCCTCGACCGTCGCATAGTGTTCACGGATCACGCGAAAGGTGAAGAACAGGACGAAAGTCAGCACAACGCTGATCCAGGCGCCCTCCTTGAACTTCTCGATGAGAATAGTACAGAGGACGATAAAGGTGACAATCGCGCCCAGACCGTTGACGGCCATGCGCCAGTGCCAGCCTTTGCCTTTCTCCGGGTCTTGCCTCAGCTTGAGCCAGTGATGCACCATACCTGCCTGAGAGAGCGTGAAGGCTGTGAAGACGCCCGTGGCGTAGAGAGGGATGAGCGCGTCTACATTGCCCTTCTTGATCCACAAGATAAGGGCGGCGAAGAGCCCCAGGAGCAAGATCCCGTTGCTGAAGACCAGCCGATCCCCCAGTTTGTGCAGCTGCTTGGGCAGGAAGCCGTCACGGGCCAGAATGGAGGACAGACGTGGGAAGTCGGCGAAACTCGTGTTGGCCGCCAGTACCAGAATGGCCGCAGTGAAGATCTGCGTGGTCAGATAGAGGATCGACATGGCGCCTACCTTGCCGAAGACTGCTCCGGAGATCTGGTCGATTACAGCGGGAGCCCCCTCATAGTAGACCACATGCAGGCGGGTGGCGAGAAAAGAGATGCCGAGAAACAGGGTGCCGAGAATAGTGCCCATAGCGAGCAGTGTGAGAGCTGCATTCCTGGACTTGGGCTCCTGAAATGCGGGAATGCCATTGCTGACGGCTTCGGTTCCTGTCATTGCGGAACAGCCGTTAGCAAACGCGCGCATCAATATCAATACCCCGACTGCCCCTACCTGATGCTGGCTGCGCTTCCACACATCTGGCGCATTGTTGTACACGGCATTGATGTCGGCCAGGTGCGCATGCCAATGCACGATCCCACCGAAAAGTCCCAACCCGATCATGATGTAGCACATGAGGACGAAGATGTAAGCCGGTACTGCGAAGATCGTGCCCGACTCCTTGAGCCCCCGGAGATTGGCGATCAGGAGCAACACGATGAAGGCGATACATATCGGGACAAGATGCTTCTCGGGATGAAAGCGCGTCAGAAAAGGTACGCTGGCAAGGTTCTGCACTCCCGATGCTACGGAGACCGAGACGGTCAGGACATAGTCTATCAGCAGAGCGCCTGCTGCAATCAAGCTCCAGTTCGTGCCCAGGTTTTCCTTCGAGACGATATAGCTGCCGCCGCCGCTGGGATACGCGAAGATCGTCTGCCAGTAGGAGAAAACGACAATGACCAGCAGGGTAACGATGAGGGCCGAAACGAGCAGAGTATAGTGGGTATACGCCCCGTGGTACGTCAGAGAAGCCAGCCCGGCCGCTCCCATGACAAGTACGATCTCCTGCGTGGCGTAGGCGACCGAGGAGATTGCGTCTGAGGAGAAGACGGGCAACGCTATGATCTTGGAGAGGAGTGTATTCTCCATATGGGCGCTGGAGAGCGCTTTGCCCAACAGCAGACGCCGGAGCTGATGCAGCAACGGCAGATGTTCCGGCAGTTCCCCCGGGTGTAGTGTCTGCTCCTCATCTGTCTTTGATGACATGATGTCGTGTTCCCTTAAGCTGGTAGGGTATTAGGCACAGAAACCATGGCTCTGGAAAGTTCGCCCCAAATCCTATCCGCTTCCTGCAAAGACTGTTTACATACGAAGCCACGCCGCTGCAGAAATGCGAGGCTGTGAGAATCGTCAAGCGACCCGTCATCCGCAGGGATAGATCGGGTTCGTGAGACAAATGTTCCAAGAGAATTTGGTGATATGCTTACCCTTCTGCCGGGTCGCGTCCCAATGTCACATCCAGGAGGATCAGAACCGATTGTAGCCCGAATGCCAAGAAAAATCGCCTGCGTTCCGGCACGCAGACCATTTTCTGGGATGAGCGTACCGATCTACTTGCTGAAAGGACCGCCTTACACTTTCACGCGCGGAGACGCTACCAGTAGAGACCGAAGCTACACATTTTTACAGTGTCTATGGGTCTCGCTACTTTGTCGTGTCGGGAAGATGGAGGAGGATAGCGCCACTATGGGGGGCGAGGACGAAACTCTGTACAATTCGCCCATTCACCCGCTGCATCTTGTTTCCAAGATCTATGGTGACCGATCGGTTGTCGTCGGAGTTCACGTAGACATCGCCGAACTGATAGGCGCGTCGCCAGAAGGGTCCATCGTTCAGGGTAAAAGCATGGCGCTCTTGCAAGGCGACGCCGAGTGGGGCGTCGAAGTAGGCCGATTTCTCCGCCACCTCCCTTTTCAGGACAGCGAGGCTCAGACCGGCATTGGGAGGTTGGTTGGGGCGCAGAGGCATCGGCTGGAAGACTACACGAGCCTGCCGCTTGGCAACCAGCAGGTAGCTGGCGAGCGCATACTCCAGTTCGGAATCGGTATGGTAAGCAGCCATCGCGATGTAGACATGATCGGTGCGGGCGGCACGGTCCGCCGCTTCCATCTGGATTTCCCAGAGAGCATCGGAGGGGACGAATTTGTCCCAGTAGTAGGGTTGTACCCAGCCTTCGGCCCAGGCGCCGTCGCTGGCAGCGTAGAGCTGATCCCAGTAGCGCCCCGGGAGTTCCGGTTCGGCGACGCCGGACGGGAAGACGGGGGTCGGGTGGCCGGTAGACTGCTCGAACTCTATCCCGGAGGGAACCAGCAGGTATTTGCCGTGATCGACCGCCGCGCTCAACCAGGCTTCCGTTGCTGCGCCGCGATCTGCCTGCGTCTTGTACTTCTCCAGGTCGTCCCCGACGAACGTGTTGCCGAGCGGCATCTCCGCCGCCACTGCTCCGAAAGCGGCAAAATGGGTGGCCAGGGCTTCGGTCTGCTTGCGCCAATGCGCCGCCCAGAGCGTATTGCCGAAATCCATCCAGTGCCCTCCCGGATCGGGATGCTTGATCTCGGTTCCCGTGTGGTCGCGCAGGGTCCAGGCTGTCATCTCCGGCTTCCATCCGCCCACATTGCCTTTATGGTCGGCCTGTTCGTAAAGCGAGGAGGCATAGAGATAGAGGAGAGGTGTGAAGAGGAGTTGTTGGCGACGCAGGGCGGGGAAAGTCTCGGGGGTAATGGTGTTCGGACTGAGAGCGACCAGATCGCAGTGGGCGGCAAGCCAGTTACGATTGGAATCGGAGAGTTTGACGCCCTGCGTCGCCGATTCCTCGAACTCCGCGCTGCTGTCTCCCAGTCCCATCAGATAGACGCCCCCCAGCCGAATGGGGCAGTCGGGCCGAATGCGTTCCGTCGGCTTGATCTCACCGATCGGCGTGGCGTGGATCACCTTAACGGGAGGTGCGCTCGGCGTCAGCCCGCATCCCGCCAGACAGACAAGCGCCATCGCGCCAGATAACTTCCCCAAAGAAAGAGACAATTCCCCACCCCCCGCGAAACGAAAATCCTATGCGGCAGTATAGCGAAATCGTACCACCTATGTCAACCGACAAGATTCTGTTCGATGGTCAGCGGGTGATGTCGTTCCAATGATCGGCGGATACGAAGCGTGCAAGATGCGCCACATTGGAGGTCGCGATGATGACATCTGTGGCCGGAACCGGAAGCGTAAGGGCCTGAGCAGCGAGGATCACGTCGATGTCTAGTTTTTTCGGGTCGCCGGTCGGAACACCAGTGCGACGGGAATGCGCCCAGAGATCCGCAGCGCGTAACATGGCATCCGTCGTTATCGGGAGATAGCGAAAGATGGTTTTCAAGTCGTCGAGTTCCCGGATACTGTTCGTTTTGTTAGCCCGCAAGAGTTCGCGGCGAAGCTCATAGTCGATGACTTCAGGAATGTATATTCGGTTCCCGGCGGCAAGCATACCACGGCTCCACTGATCCAAGCCGAGAACATCGGCGCTTTTTGGCGATTTCGACGCAAGGCCAAGCGGAAAAGAGTCCAGCAGAATGTGCATGCTCATGGCGATACAAGCCGTTCACCCAAATCCGTGCGGTTCGCGTTCAGGTTCCGCTTGAGTTCCTCAACTTCGAGATCTGCCTTTTGCCTCTCACCGAGGGTAGCATTCTTACCTTCCTCAATCCTTGCGTCTAGATAAGCGATGGCCGCCACCGTCTTAGCATCGAGTCCGGGGGTCGCATCCTCTTTCGCCCACTGCGCGAAAAGCGCCTGCGTCGGATTGATCTCTTCGTACTCACTCCCTGCCCCCTCTCGCGATACAAAGGAAGGCAACTGCGCGTCAATCAGCCGTTTAACGATTTCGGCAGTTGGCACCCCGTGTTGCATTGCCTGAGCAGCAAGCCAGGCTTCCTCCTGTGGCGTAACCTCTATAATCAGGGTCATGGCTTACCTCCCTCAATTGTGGTCGTTTTCCGATTGTACCCTCTTCGCATCTTCTTGTTTATGGTACCCGAAACTAAAATGGCGAGTTCCTGAAGAACCAGTTAGATGGACATTGACCTCGAAGGGCCGCTTCCAGTTTTCGGTCGTCATGCCGGAGAGAGGGCCTCCTGCGCCTGCGGCGGCATCAAGGATCAGGAAATCGAGCGCTCCTTCAAACCGCTCCCCCGCCAGTCGCACCGCTTCAGTGGCCGCTGCCTCCTCAGTAATATCCGCCTGAAGGGTGAAGTGCGCAAGGTGGTTCGGCAGGGAGTTCAGTTCGGCGAGCGTGCGGGCGGCGGTTTCGGAATCGCTGCGGTAGATAGCGCCGATGCGCGCGCCGGCCTGCGCCAGTGTCCGCGAAATCGTGCGCCCGATGCCGCGCGTGCCGCCCGTGATCAGAACGTTTTTCCCGGCGAGATTGATCGTCTGCATCGTTTGTTCCTCTTCTGCTATTGCCAGAACTGGTAGGTCGGAACGGTCCGAATGATGCCGTAGATGTTCCAGAGACTGCCGACGACGAACTGCCCCAGCATCAGCCCGATAAAGAAGGGCAGCGAGCGGTGAAAGCCCCCCCGACCCCCATACCGCAGAATCAACGACTTGAACATCCAGGCGAGGAAGAGCGGTCCCCAGACCAGATTGATCTCATAGGAGGAAGTGACCGCGAAGGCCAGCGGGTGCAGGGGCCACCAAGGAAAACGCATCCGCAGGAACTGGAGCAGAAACGCGATTCCGAAACCGACCACGATCGCCATAAACTCCGGGAACTTGCCCGGCTGCGGCGACTTGATCCAACTGGTCAGCGTGTTGTACGCCTCCGCACCGAAGGTCATGCGGGACTTGCTCTCCGCACCATAAGAGTACATCAGATGCAGAATGGCCCAGAAGGCGATGAAGACCGCAGCTCCCCCCAGAAAGAGCAATGCCCTGGACCATTTGCGGTAGTCGGCATGCGTCTGTTCCGCGAGTTTGAAAGACTCCAACTGATGCGGCATCGGGTGCGATCGGTAAGCGCGGTTGAACCAGAAGAAGAGCGCGAAGACCGTGCGCGTATCGACATCGAAGGCGTTGCTGCCCACCACGCGTGTCATGATCATCTCCGGGCCGGTGAAGTGGAGATCGTGCATGGGAGTGCCGAGTTCGGCGCGCATACGGGTGATGGCGAGCGCCAGCGCGAAATAGATCAGGAAGAAGACGATCCCGACCCACCAGACCATGCCGAGATAACTGGCGAAGGCGACCAGACAACCGACCCCAGTCCCGATACCGATAAGGGCGTTGCGGTAGGACATCGGCTCCTTACTGTCGTCGAGTTCCGAAGGCTTGCCCATCGCACGCCGGAAGACCTGCTTCAGATAGTGACGACTGACCCAGACCGAGTAGAGACAGAAGGAGATATACGCCCCAAACGACTGCGTTTCGGTATACGGAAAACGCGGATCCTGATCGTAGGCCAGTGCGACCGAGGTGACCTTCTCGAACTTCCAGAACCAGTAGAAGAAGACGCAGGAGAACAGGAAGTCGAGCGGCATAAACATGCCCAGCCCGATCATAAATGGATAGAAGGAGAGCGGTGTCCAGCCGACGGCATTCCAGGGCTTCTGGGTGAACATCGGACCGATGTCGAGAAAACTCTGGCCGAAGCCGGGCGTCAGGATCGTGGGGATCGAAGGATAGTAGTAGTTCAGGCTGTTGATGCAGTCGATCGTGCCGGCAATCGCGAAGCCGATCCAGAAGAGGCGATTGAGGAAGAGCCCTTTCGGCTGGAACGCCTGCTCGGTCGTGATCTGTAGCGGCAGTTGCACGATGGGATAGGTCAGGCGTTCATTGTCGGTCCACTGTTTGCGCAGAATGGCATTGAGACAGAGCATCACAAAGAGCAGCATGGTCACGAAGAGGGTCCAGATGGTGACGACGGGCAGCCACGCCGAGACATATTTCCAGTGCCAGATGCTGTCGTTCCCGAGATAGTAGCTCTTCCAGATCGCCTCGTCTTTGATGAAAAGACCGTCGCGCAGATGGGGATTGATGATTTTCGCCCATTCGTTCCCGGAGTCGGCGTGCTTGAAGGTCCAGGTGAGCATCGGCACAAAGACCTCCAGCATATCATGGCCGGAGACGGCCGAACTGATACTGAGGCCGGAGAAGATGAGCAGCAGTTCACCGCGCTCCATCGCCATGCGCGGCGCGATCCGGCGGACTCCCCGGTTCAACAGCGTCAGACAGAGCAGAATAAACACGGTGTTGAAGAAGAGCGAGATCGTGGTAGGATGTGCGGAATAGCGCACCACCTCCATCTGCACCACCCAGTAAGAGTTCAACGGCATGATCAGCAGGCAGATCAGGATCGATCGCCAGGTCACCGCCTTATTGCGTCGTGGTTGCTCAGTCTCCGGTTGCGCCATTGCCATCGAGTGTAAAATCCTTCGTTGTCTTTTTCAAACGGAAGCGTTCGGGAACGCTGTCGTGCGAGGAGCCTGCAACCAGTCGCCGTCAGTGGCGGAACGAGCGTGCATCGCTGCAGTTCCAAGAGGCAGAACACAGGCCATACGATGAGGGGAACAAGATCGCAGGAGCCTATTCCACAGTCAACAACGCGATTCCTGCCCGACGTGAAGGCAATCTCTGACAGTAATAGAAGAACGAGGGGGCAATCGCGGCGCTTTAATGGGTTATATAACTCCCGGCCCCTTCCCGTTTTGGGAAGGGGCCGGGGGTTAAGTCCGTGCGCGAAGCGAACGCAGCAGGGAAGGGCCCAGGGGATCTATTACGCGGTGAGGGATTCGCGGACGATTTCGGCGAGGGGCTCGGGTTCCGGCTGTGCGTGGCCCAGGAGGTCACGGGCGGCTGCGGCGAAATCGGCGACGGTCAGCATGCAGAGGCGATGCAGGATCGGGATCGCGCCGTGCTCGATGAAGCGGTCTGGGATGCCGAACAGTTTGACCTTGACATCGGACAGTCCGTTCGCAGCCAGCAGTTCGAGGACGGCAGAGCCGACGCCTCCGCTGATGCAGCCTTCTTCCATCACGATCAGATGGCGGGTGCGACGGGCGGCCTCCAGGATCGTCGCGGCGTCCAGCGGCTTTGCCCAGCGCAGGTTGATAAACTCCGCATGGATGCCTTCGGCATGCAGGATTTTCGCGGCCTCGAATGCGGGCGCGACCATGTTGCCATAGGCGAGCAGGGCGATATCGTCGCCTTTGAGGATCGTTTCCGCTTTGCCGAATTCGATCGGTTTGCTCTCCACTCCCCAGTCGATGCTCGGCGCATTGCCGCGCGGATAGCGGATCGCGATGGGACCGGCATGCTCTCCGACCACATGCTCGTTCACCATGTAGCGCAGCATTCCGACCATCTCCTCGCCGTCTTTCGGGGCCAGCAGGGCGACGTTGGGGATATGGCGCATCATGGCGATGTCGAAGACACCGTGATGGGTGGGGCCGTCGTCTCCCACGAGTCCGGCACGGTCGAGGCAGAAGATGACGGGCAGGTTCTGGATCGCCACATCGTGCAGGACCATGTCGTAGGCGCGCTGCAGGAAGGTGCTGTAGATCGCTGTAATCGGCTTCATGCCTTCGGCAGCCATCCCGGCAGCGAAACAGACGGCGTGCTGCTCGGCAATCGCGGTATCGAAATAGCGTTCGGGATAGACTTCTTTGAACTTGTTCAGGCCGGTGCCGTCGGGCATCGCGGCGGTGATTGCGGCGATCTTGGGATCTTTTTCCGCCAGTTCGAGGATCGTCTTGCTGAAGTAGCTGGTCCAGGTCTGACCGCTGGATTTGCTGCCGCTGGCCGTGCCGGTCGCGGTGTCGGCGAACATCGGCGGCGTGACCGCGTGCCACTTGGTGGCATTGGCCTCTGCCTGCTCGTAGCCTTTACCCTTGACGGTGCGAAGGTGGACGAAGACGGGGCCGTTGATCTGTTTGATCTGGGTGAAGAGATCGATCATCAGGTCGAGATCGTGGCCGTCTACAGGGCCAAAATACTGGAAGCCCAACTCCTCGAAGAGGATACCGGACTGATCCGCAGAGACGAGGTGGGTCAGATTTTGGCGGAGCAGGGAGCCTGCGGCCTTGTTGACGATGCGGCCCGGCGTGCCCGGCACGCGCTTGAGCAGCGACTTCGCCTGGGCTTCTGCGTTCTGGTAGATAGAGGAGACGCGCAGTTTAGCCAGATAGGTGGCGAGACCGCCGACACTTTCAGCGATGCTCATCTCGTTGTCGTTGAGCACGACGACGAAGTTGCGGCCGCTGTGCCCGGCGTTCTGGAGACCTTCCAGGGCAAGGCCCGCCGTCATGGAGGCGTCCCCGATCACTGCCAGCACGCTCTCATCCTTGCGTCCGGCCATGTCACGGGCGACCGCGAAGCCGTAGGCAGCCGAGATACTGGTGCCAGCGTGTCCAGCGCCGAAGAGGTCGAACTCGCTCTCTTCCCGGCGCAGAAAGCCGGACAGGCCACCGTACTGCCGCAGCGTGTTGAAGCGGTCGAGGCGTCCCGTCAGCATCTTGTGCGCATACGCCTGATGACCGGTATCCCAGATGATCTTATCCTTGGGAACGTCATAGACGGTGTGAAGCGCGAGAATTAAATCTGCCGCGCCCAGGTCGGACGCGAAATGCCCACCGGTCTTGGAGAGGTTGTCAATAATCGCCTGGCGTAGTTCTCTGGCAACCTGCTTCAATTGGTCTCTATTAAGACTTTTTAGATCGGCGGGGCGGTGAATACGCGACAAAAGCTCGTACATTCGATGGGGCCCCTTTTGGACGCAGGGCGCGTCGGTAGCGCGGTGCAATTCACCTGCGCGAATTTTCGATAGCGGATTGTACCTCCCGGATAGTTACGCTGTCAATCGAAGCAGCGTTCCAAGACACTTCCGCTCTTGACAGTGAGGGGAACTATAGAGTATGCTACACCGCAATTGATCGAAAATTTTACCCTGATTTAAGGCTGCGGCTGGTCAGGGAAACCGGAGTCTCAGGCGGCTGTACGGCCTGGGTCTGCAAAAAGCAAAGCCACCTACCCCACACACCATTATAAAGGAACTTCAACCGCTATGCAGGTTACCGCCGAGCAGACCGACCCCTGCACTGTCGTGCTGAGCATCGAAGTCGATGAGCAGCAGGTCTCCCGCGCTTTCGACAGTGCTTATCGTGATTTTGGACGCCATGCCAACGTACCCGGCTTTCGCCCCGGCAAGGCGCCGCGCGCCCTCGTGGAGCGCTTTGTAGACAACGAGCGCGTCCGCCGCCATGCCCTCGAAAAAATCGTGCGCGATACGTACCCGAAAGCGATCGAAGAGGAGAGCCTGACTCCCTTCCGTGATCCCGAAATCGACGCTGCCGACCTCGAAGACAAAAAGCCTTACACCTATAAGGCCAATGTGCCGCTGGAGCCGCAGGTCACCCTGGGCGAATACACCGGCCTGGCCGTCGAAAAACCCATCTTCACCGTAACGGACGAGATGGTTACCCAGCGGATCGACGCTCTCCGCACGGAGCGGGCCAAACTCGACCGTGTGACGGATCGGGGCGTGGAAGCAGGCGATATGCTGATCGTCGAGAACCTGATCAAAGTCGAAGG
>JAYUMV010000023.1:0-15350 GCA_043762265.1 Chthonomonadaceae bacterium
GCGCGCAGCAAGCCGCCACTAACAGGCGCGAGGCTCGTATCCACCGTGTGAACCTCTTCCCAGAGTCGGCGTACGGCACGTGGAGCCTCAAGCAATGTAAGACACTGCCGACGTTTGGAAGCCGAAGCGCCCAGCGCCTGCAACGTCGCTTCCAACTCCGGCAGTCGTGGCAGTTTCTTGCCTGTTTCCCAGTCGCTTAAGGCCGATTTACTCACCCCAGAGCGTGCCGACAATTCCCTCATAGACCAGCGACCGGCCAGCCGTAAAGCTTTTAATTCCCCGCCTAGCTTGCTTTCCAACCGCTTTCTCCTTCTCCCACTCTATTATAACTGGAGAATGCAGCGACCCAGGGTGATATGTCCGCCTTTTATGCAAATTGCCTTGCCGGATCCCAGAGCATGTTATAGTGACTTCGTAAGGGAACAGTGTTATCTGGTCCCGGGAACACTATCCACTGTTCCCACCGGCTGTCAGGAAAGGAACCCGTCCCATGTTTGCCAAATCGAATCGTTATCGCGTATCGTGCTCGAATGGATTTACCCTTATCGAACTCCTCGTCGTAATCGCTATTATCGCCATCCTCGCTGCGATCCTCTTTCCTGTCTTTGCGCAGGCAAGGGAAAAAGCAAGGCAGATCGCCTGTATGTCCAATACCCGGCAGATCGGACTGGGCCTCGGAATGTACGTCCAGGACTACGACGAGACTCTCCCCTTTAATGACAACGGCCCGCAATTTGCAAACGGCAACGCCCGCTGCACATTCGATGTCATCCAACCCTATCTCAAAAATACGGACATCTATTCCTGTCCCAGCGCTGGCAACGACAAAGTAAGGATTTTCCTGAACTACGATAACTCCAACCGCCCCTTTATCACCTACGCGATCAATAACCTATACGCATCCGATTCGGCTCAGGCGATCTTTGGGGACAGTGGTTACGGGCAGACGTCCCTGGCAGCTTTCTCAGAGCCTGCCGGGACAATCTTTTGTGGAGACAGTAAGCCTGCCACCTCCAATCAGGCGTACGCCTGGCAGGTCGTCGGAGCAACGCTTAACATGACAGTCGATCCGCCGATATTGGGCGCTCCCAATAATCAAGGGCAGTTCGTGGCGCGACACAGCAAAGGTTTGAACTTTACATTTTTCGATAATCACGCGAAATGGATGAAGTTGGAACAAGCCGCCGTACCCGATTCGACGGGCTCTTATTTGAAGTACTTCACCAAAGTAAAGAACAACTAAACGACCAGGGTTCGACGCCGTCCGGTAACGTGGAACCGAACGGCATCGAACCCTGAGGCTTTCGTTTTACAGTCGCCAGAATCGCGTCGTCTCGTTGGATCCTTTCAGGGCATCGAAGGAAACTTCACATATTTCGCGATGAAATCGACGAGAGGCGTCGGATCGTCGAGGCCGTGTGGATAATGTTTGAATCCGGGCTTGACGATTACCACGATGGTTCCGCCAAGTTTCTCGTACCTCTCCCTGATCAGAACCGTGTTTTCGGAGTAAGGAACGACCTCATCCGCATCGGCCGCGCAATGGATGATCGGAACATGGGCATGCGCGAGCGGAGCGAGATTGTCGATCGGGTTTTTCGTGTAGGCCATCGCTTCCGCCTCCGAGGCAAAACCGTAATCGTGAAGCAGTTTCTTCCAGTCTCCCGCGCTGCCCGGCCCTGTGCCCTTGCCGCCCGGCCAGCTTTTGAAGTCGCATACCGGGTTGTCTCCGTAGAGCACGGCGACCTTCGTGGGGTTGGCAGCCGCCCAGTTGTAGACATAGAGGCCCCCGCGACTCAGCCCTTCCAGAACCGGCTTTGGAGAGAGCCCATAGATGTGGGTCAACTCCTGGTAGAACGCATCCCAGTGTTTCATCGCCGACGGCGCGCCGAAGGTATTGCCGACCTCGATGTAGACGAGATGGAAGCCGCGTTTCAGCAGAACGAGATCGAGTTCCGGGCGATGATCGAAAAACTCAGCCCGCCAGATCCAGGGTTTCCCCGGCATCACACTCTCGGGTGCGACCACCGTGGCGCGAACTCCGTCCACCGGGAAATCGTACCGGGCGAATCCGTGGTAATCTCCCGGCAAGCCGGGAAACGGCACTGAGGTTGCAGGCAGGGAGGCGCGAATCTGCTTCTCCTGCTCGGATGCCTTCTGCATGGCCATCCCAACGGACGTTCCGGTCGGCATACCAGGACGTTTGTGGCCGACATCGGTCAGCCAGGCATCGGTGAGGAGACGTTGGCGGTCGTGAATAAGCGCCGCAAGATGGTCCCGTTTCACATCGCCGGGGCTCTCGACCAGGGGCGGCAACGTGCCCTCCGGCGCCCCCCAACTCCGCAGCACTTCGCGCGCGATCAGCAGGTGTCCGGTAGCGTTGAGGTGGACGCCATCGCCTGCAAAGGCGAAATCCTGCTTCTGCTTGCGCTGTTCGGCGAGATAGGTGTTCAGGGGAGTGTGAATATCGGTCGCGTCCCACTCGCCGTGCCGCCCCTCCATAATCCAGGCCGAATAGCGGGTCAGCACTGCATCGTAGCCGACGAATGGCTGCCCGGAAGGATACTCGGCCCGCCCTTCCGGCAGGGCGCTCTTCGCAATCGGCTGCACATCGAACGGCGGCGGGGTCAACACCCAGAACTTTGCGCCCGCCTTGTGAACTGCATCTCGGGTCCAGCGCAGGCCGTCCTGATATTTCGCGAAGCGCGTTGCATCGAACGGGTAGTAGATCCCGTCGTTCATGCCGTAGCAGGCGACCACCAGATCTGGTTTCACCTTCTCCAGAGCGCGCGCCAGCCGCTCGTGCAGGTCGGGACGCGGAAACGCGCCGCCCGCATGGTTCGGTTCGGTCAAACCCGACACAGTCTCGCTCGGCAAGCCGATATTGATCAGCTCGTAGCGCTGCTCCGGACAGTGCGCGAACAGCCATCCATCGATCTGGTCTACATACCCGCCGGAGTAGGTGATGCTGTCGCCCAGAAACAGGATGCGATGCACCCCTTGCAGCGGCTTCAGCGCCAGAGGTCTGCCCGCGACACGCCCCTTCTCTGAGCCAAAAGCTGCGCACGTCAGCAAGGTCAGCACGAGAAACATCCCCAGAGTTCGCATAACTACCTCTCTTCTACATCCTATCTACTTCCTACGAGCACACGGTTTCGCACTCAGTAACGATCCGGCAGATACATGTGGGGAGCGCGCAGAGGGAACATATTTTCCAGCAGTTGCTCGACCTCGTTTGGCACAGGACCGGGCAGCCGCGACAACAGATCTCCGGCGGAAAAGGCGCCGAGAGCCATGCGGGCCAGAGCCGACTGCGGCAGCGTCACGCGCAGGGCGTCGGTAGAGAGAGCCACGCCGCTTTCCGCCGTGACGGCGTCCGGGGTGATGTGCAGCGTGGCGTCTCCGATATCTGTCTGCAAAAGGAGGGAGCCGACAAAGGTGGATTGCGCTCGGCGCAGGCTCGCGTGCAGTTCCGGCGCGAGCGAACGGAGGAGACGCGTGACATCGAGCACACGCGCCATCGAGTCGCCGCACCCGCTGTAGTTCCGCAGCAATCGCGCGTCGGTATGGCAGAATGCCGCGCCCAACGCGCCCTGAAATGTCGATGCCAAAACGACCTGATTTACGGTTCGCCGGGTTGCCTCTTCCTGCGCCCATTTCCGACAGACCGCGAGGACAGCGTCTGCCGTCGCGTAGTCGTCTGCCAAGACTTCCCCCAGCACCAGGGCTTCCGGATAGTCCGCTTCCAGCTTATGCTGCACATACCAGCACCAACGCGCCCGCCAGACATAGCCACGCAGTCCGCCATCCGGCCCGAGAATGACTCGGCAAGCATCGGGTTCGTCATCTTCGGCCTCGCCGGTCAGATGCGCCCAGACTCCGCCCTGCGCAGGACGTACCGCCGCCCCTACCGTCCACTCCGCAGCGCGAGCATAGATCGCCTGCATCGCAGGAAGGTCCGATACGACAAAGTCGCGCACGGTCCAGCCTGTAGCCAGTTTGCCGGGAGTTTCGATCTCGTTCAGAATCGCGAGATGGTCGGGTCCTGCGGTAGCATAGCCAAACTTCGGGTAGAAATCCGGAATGCCGTAGAGCATGGAGAGCGCACCGTCCCCCTGGCGCATATGGGCCACTGCCGCCTCCAAAACACGCCGGGAGTAGCCGCGATTCCGGTACTCCGGATCCGTCCCTACCCCACCGATACCATCCATGCGCACCGTTGCGGATCGAATCCGGATCGTAAACGGAATAATGGAGAGCCAACTCACGCACTTCGCGCCTATCATCAGGTTTACATGGGTCTCTCCGTCGTCCGTGTCGGTGCGAATGACGATCTCCGAAGCATCGCTGCCGGTTGCGGTCATGCGGTTCCGTTCCTTATCCCTTACTGGCGCTGGCGAGCGCGTCGCTGACGATGGTCTGCGCCTCTGCTTGAATGCGTTTGAGGTGATCTGCGCCCTGGAAGCTTTCGGCATAGATTTTGTAGATGTTCTCCGTGCCGGAGGGGCGAGCGGCGAACCAGCCGCTGGCCGTTTCTACCTTCAGGCCACCGATGGGGGCGCCGTTGCTGGGAGCGGTGGTCAGGATCTTGTCGATCTTCTCTCCGGCAAGTTCGGTAGACGTCACCTGTTCCGGCGAGAGTTTAGAGAGGATCGCTTTCTGCTCCGGGGTGGCGGGCGCTTCGATGCGGTCGTAGACGGGATTGCCCAGTTCGGCAGTGAGGCCCGCATAGACCTGGCTCGGATCTTTGCCCAGTGTTGCCGTGATCTCGGCGGCGAGCAGCGCCAGGATGATGCCGTCCTTGTCGGTAGTCCAGACGGAGCCGTCGCGACGGGCGAACGAGGCTCCCGCACTCTCTTCACCGCCGAAGCCGAGCGCGCCGTTCAGCAGACCGTCCACAAACCATTTGAAGCCGACCGGCACCTCGTTGAGTTTCCTGCCGATCTTCGCGGTCACCCGGTCGATCATCTGGCTGCTGACCAGAGTCTTGCCGACGGCTGCGTCGTGGCTCCAAATAGGGCGGTGCTGAAACAGATAGTAGATAGCGACGGCCAGATAGTGGTTCGGCGGCACCAGTCCGCCGGTCGGGGTGACGATGCCGTGCCGGTCGTGGTCGGTATCGCAGGCGGCAGCGACATCGAAGCGATCTTTCAGGCCGATGAGGCTCTGCATGGCGTAAGAGGAGGAGGGATCCATGCGGATCTTTCCGTCCCAGTCCACCGACATAAAGCGGAAGGTCGGATCGACTCCGGTGTTGACTACCGTCAAGTTCAGCCCAAATCGCTCCGCGATCGGTCCCCAGTAGTGGACCCCTGCGCCGCCCAGCGGATCGATGCCGAGCCGGATTTTAGATCCCCGAATGACCTCCATATCGATCACATTGCCGAGGTCGCCCACATAAGCCTCGATGTAGTTGTGGCGTTGGGTAGTCGGGGCGCGCAGCGCCTTCTCCACCGAAATCCGTTTGACCTCGCGCAGCCCATCGGCCAGAAACGCGTTCGCCTGGTTCTCGATCCATTTGGTTGCGGAGGTGTCCGCTGGCCCCGCGCTCGGCGGATTGTACTTGAATCCCCCGTCGGTCGGCGGATTGTGCGAGGGCGTGATGACGATCCCGTCCGCAAGCCCCGTCGTGCGGCCCTTGTTGTAGGTGAGAATGGCATGGGAGATGGCAGGCGTCGGCGTATACTCGTTGTTCGGCGCGATACGCACTTCGACCTCATTCGCCGCCAACACCTCCAGCGCCGTCGCCAGCGCGGGAGTGGAGAGGGCATGTGTGTCCATGCCGAGGTAGAGCGGCCCGTCGGTTCCTTCCAGCTTCCGATAAAGACAGATGGCCTGCGTAATCGCCAGAATGTGCTTCTCGTTGAACGACCGCTCCAACGAGGACCCGCGATGCCCGGAGGTGCCGAACGCCACTTTCTGTGCAGCCACGCCGGGGTCCGGCGAATCGGTATAGTACGCCGTGATCAGCGCAGGAATATCAACCAGGATGGATTGGGGAGCCGGTTTCCCGGCAAGGGGACTGACGTTCATAAAATTGCTCTCTCTCAGGCGTTGATAAGTTGTTTTAGGAAGGCGACGCTTTTCGGCAGCGCCAGATCCGCAGGCGCGGAGAGGCCGCATTCGAACGCCATGTAGCCGGTGAAGCCGATCTCTTTGAGAGCGGCCAGGATCGCGCCGAAGTCGATGTCGCCGCTGCCGGGCTCCTGGCGGGTGTTGTCCGCCAGGTGGACATGGCCGATACAGTCGGCGACATCGCGCAGGGTCGCCGGACTGTTGGTCTCTTCGATATGCATATGAAAAGTATCTGACATCAGCCGAACGCTCTTGCTGTTGAGGGCGCGAACGATCGCAGCGCCATCCTTCTGTTTCGGCAGGCTGTTGGATTCGTACCGGTTCAGGGGTTCCAGCAGGATCGCGGCTCCGACCTGTTCGGCATGCGGGATAATGGTTTGCAGCACCGCCAGAAGCAGCTCTTTTTCCGCCTCGCCGCGCGATTTCCAGGGCGACATATCCGGCAAGCGGTCGTTGGAGTTGAAGATCGGAACGGTGATCGGGCCGACTGCGCCCAGTTCCGCTGCGATGTCGAGATGCCGCTTCAGCGCATCCACGCAGGTCTGCCGACGGTCTCGATCCCGGTGCACCAGTTCCGCCGGATGCCCCCCGCAGACCGAGGAGGCGCGTATCGGGCTGTCCTTCAGCGCGGCCTTCCGCTCCGCCAGTCCGGCCGCATCGTTCAGTTTGCCGCCGTTCAACTCGACGCCCTCAAATCCGTACCGCTCCAGATTGCGCAGCTTCTCCGCGAACGTATCTCCGGGGACAAGCCCTTCCTGACACGACAATTTCATAATGATCGATTCTCCTTCGAAGGGTGGGTTCAGTCTCGAACGGCAGCGGATACCATCTCCAGGACACGCCGCAGGCCGTCGTCGCCCCCATGGCTGCCATCCACGAACGGTGTCCCTTGTATCGGCTTCCAGTCGTCCCGAGAGGTGTCCGGCGTATAGGTCAGAGGGATCCCTGCCATCGTCGGATCGTACTGGCCGTTGTTGCCACCCATTTTGTAGATCACCAGGTCGAGCGAGGGCACGACAAAGATTCCGAAGCCGCCCGCGCCGGATTTGTAGTAGGCGTCTTTGGGCGCGCCAAAGACGTGCCCATCCGAGTTGTTCTCGAACATCAGGCTGAACGGCGTATGCGGATTGTAAGGCAGCATTTTGTTGCACTTGGCGACATAGTCGGCCGGGACGACCTGCTTGTCTCCCCAGCGCCCCTGATGCAGCAGACAGTAGCCGAACCGCATCGCGTCGGTGGCATGAACCGCTGTACTGCCCGCGCCGTTGGCGTGCGGCATCAGGTAGTCGCCGCGCTGCAGGCAGTAGTTCCATTGCCCCCAGCCCATCGGCTTTGCGAGGCGCGTGTCGATATAGTCCTTCAACTCCATTCCGGTCACATGCCGCAGCACGATCGAAGCGATGTGCGGCGCGGGAGAGGAGTAGGAGTAACCGCCCCCCGGATCGGTCCAGAGCGGCGTCTTCAGCGAAGACTGGTCGAGATTACGAATATCCTGGCCGGGCACCTGCTGCAGCGGGACGACTTTGCCCATCACGACGCCGGGACTGCCGCCCTCGCCGTGGTAGCCTGCCGACATGCAGAGCAGTTGCCCGAGGGTGATGTCGGCCTTGCGAGGATCGTCGAGAGGAAAGGCTTCGGGCAGATATTTTTCCGTAAAGACCTTGGTATCAAGGCCGTCCGGAATCTTCTCATGGAACTCTTTGAGCATGACGCCGCAGGCGATGCTGGTGTAGGCCTTGCCCGTCGAAGCCATGTCGGGATTGGCGGTACGACCGGCACGCCCCCAGTACTTCTCGTAGACCAGATAGCCGCGCCGAACCACCAAGAGGCCGCCGTTCTGGCTGCACCGCTGCGTATATTCGTACGCCTGATCCAGTCGTGCCAGGTCCATTTCGGCCAGTTTACGGATGGCAGTCGCGTCTTTCAGGGTCCGCCATCCGCCCGCGCTGTCCGGCAGCGGAAAGTAGTCTGCGGATTTCCCCGCAGTAGCGACCTGTGGCAGCGCCACTGCGGCCAATGCGCCGCCCAGCAAGGCAGCCCGACGGCTAAAAGTGACGGAGTTCCCCGAGTCGCTGCGCTGCGATTCAGAGGGGTTGATCAGATCGTTCTGGACCTTCATGGTAAGCGTACCTCGTTGCAGTCCTGTGATCAGGAGTGGAAATTCGTGCTTGTATGTTCACCGTCGCACCCGCCAATCCTTCCCGCATTCGTAAGCCGAACCGACTATCGCATCGAAAAAACCGACGTGTTGCGGTAAAATATGGATATGGTACAGAATACTTCCCCCACTACCCTGGGCCTTGAGCCCCCTTTCGTCAGCAGCTATCTCTGGGAAAAGAGCCGCCCACGCATCCTGATCATCGCCTGTTCGGATGGGCGGTACCAGCAGAGTCTGGACGATTTTCTCTATCGCCATCTCGGCATTACCCACTATGATCGCCTCTATGCACCAGGAGGTCCGGGCGCTCTGGCGCCAAGCACGTTCTCCTACTTTCGCGGCGAGCAGTTTCGCCAGGAGTCCGCCTTTCTGATCGATGCGCACAGCCTCGAAGAGATCATCTTCATTTTTCATGGCCCGGTCGAGCACGGCGGTCCCCTCGAAGCGACTTGCGCGGACTATCGCCGCAAAATGCACAGCGCCCGCACAGCCGAGATCTACAAGCAGCAGGAGACCGATCTGCAAGAGGCGGCTCAAGCGGCGGTAAAAGCCAACAAGAATATTCATATGCGCGCCTTCCGCGCAGAGGTTCGAGCCGACATGCACGTCGAATTTGTGCCTCTGCAAATCGCCCCCATAGACGGCCACACCGGTTAAGGAGAGTTCTTTCCATGCATTTTCGCTCGTCCGTCTGCCTGCTGATCGCAGCCCTCGCGCTGGCGCCTGCCGCGCTTTCTGCGTCGGAACCCATGTCTGTCCACAAAGCGAACTACGATCTCGCCATGAAGTGGTCTTCGGCGAAGGTCGCCAAACGGCTGTTCGATACCTCGGTGTCTCCGCACTGGCTGGAGAGCGGCGAGCGGTTCTGGTACACCTACGAGACCGGGCAGGGCCGCAAATACTGGATTGTGGACTGCCGCGCTAAATCCAAGAGACCGCTCTTCGACAGCGCACACATGGCGACACTGCTGACACGCATCACGCTCTCGCCTTACGACGCCCAACATCTGCCGATCCGCACTCTTAAATTCATCAAAAAGGACACGGCGCTGCTCTTCGAACTGGACCTGTCCAAAGACGCTACCGTGCGCGTAGGCGACCAGTTCAAGACGGTTCAGGAGATCAGCGACGAGGCTACCAAAGCCGACGACATGCAGGAGAAGACCAAGCAGACGGATAAAAATGTCGATAAGCAGCAGGGCAAGACCGATACCAAAACAGACGTCAAGACCGATGTGAAGACGGATGGCAAGACAGACGTAAAGACAGATCAGAAGACCGACGACAAAGATACGACCAAAACCGTCACCACTCAGACCGGACGAGGACGCGCAGGAGCCGCAGGCGCGGATGCTGCTGCCACGACCAAAACCCTGTTCTTTGAATACGACCTGAAGACCGAAGCGCTCACGCTGCTGCCCACCTACAAAGCGCCTGCGAAGAAGATGCTCTGGGCAAGCGTGTCTCCGGATGAGAAGACCGTCGTCTTCGCACGCGGCCACAATCTTTTTATGATGGATGCCGCCAACTACGCGCTGGCTCAAAAGAAAGCCGACAACAAGGCGATCAAAGAGACCCAGCTTACCACGAACGGCGAACAGTACTATAGCTATGCCCGCACGCTCAAAGAGGAGAACAAGTCGGTCTATCAGACGCAGGAGAAGGACAGGAAAGACTACCGGACTCCTGCCATCGGGATCGCCTGGTCCAAGGACTCGAAAAAGTTTGCCGTGGAGCGTGAGGACGAACGTAAGGTCGGCGACCTCTGGCTGATCAACTCACTGTCGTTGCCGCGCCCGACTCTGGAGACCTACCGCTACAGCATGCCTGGCGAGGAGAATCAACCCCAGGCCGAACTGCTGGTCTGCGATCTGGCGAGCCATAACTGGGTGAAGGTGAAGTCGGATCGGTTCAAGGATCAGACGGTCGGCATCGAGTCCGAGCGCGTGCTGGCGATCGAGCGTGAGCAGGATAAAGTGGTCGATAAGTGGCTCAGCGACACGTCGGACAAACTCTACTTTTCACGTACGAGCCGGGATCGACATAAGCTGGACATCTGTGTCGCCGACACCAGCACGGGTGAGGTGAAGACGCTCATCGAAGAGCGCCTGAACACCTACATCGACGGAGAATCGCTGCGTCTTGTCAACGGCGGTAAGGAGATGCTGTTCTGGTCCGAGCGGGACGGCTGGGGCCACTACTATCTGTACGATTCGGATGGCAAACTGAAGAATCAGGTCACTTCCGGTGAGTTCAACTGCGAAGGCATCGTCGGGGTGGACGACAAGAGCCGGACGCTCTACTTCAACGCATGCGGGCGCGAAGCGGGTGAGGACCCCTACTACACCCACGTTTACCGCGTCAAACTGGACGGCCACGATCTGAAACTCGCCGATCCCGGTGACACCAACCATGCCGCCGCGATGAGCGACGATGCCCACTTCTTTGTGGACAACGCCAGCCGCGCCGACGCCGCGCCCCACTCCGAACTGCGCGACGCCAACGGGAATCTAGTCCTCGATCTGGAGACAACCGACCTCAGCGGTCTCCTGGCAGACGGCTTCAAGTTCCCGGAGCCGTTCAAAGTCAAAGCCGATGACGGCATTACCGATCTGTACGGCGTGATCTACAAACCCTTCGACTTCGACCCCAACCGTCTCTACCCGGTCATCGAATATGTCTATCCGGGTCCACAGACGGAAGCGGTCTCCAAAGTCTTCTCACCCCGCAACCCTAATGTGGCGCTCGCGCAGATGGGCTTTATCGTGATCGAGGTCGGCAACCGGGGCGGCAGCCCGCAGCGCTCCAAGTGGTACCACAACTTCGGCTATGGCAACCTGCGCGACTACGGTCTTGCGGACAAGAAGCATGCGGTGGAGGAGTTGGCGCTCAAGTACCCGTGGATGGATACGGATCGTGTCGGTATCTACGGGCATTCCGGCGGCGGCTTCATGTCTGCGGCAGCGATGCTCGTCTATCCCGACTTCTACAAGGTCGCCTTTTCGGAATCGGGCAATCACGAGAACAATATCTACAACCGCTGGTGGAGCGAATCGCACCATGGCGTGAAAGAGACCACCGATAAAGACGGCAAGACGACGTTCACCTACGACATAGACAAGAACTCGGAGATAGCGAAAAATCTCAAAGGGCATCTGATGCTGGTGACCGGCGACATCGATGACAACGTCCATCCGGCGAACACCGTCCGCCTGGCCAACGCCCTGATCCGCGCCAACAAACGTTTCGACTACTTCCAGTTCCCCGGCCAGCGCCACGGCTACGGAGATATGAGCGAATACTGTTTCTGGATGCGCCTCGACTACTTCGCCAAGAACCTCCTCGGCGACAGCCAGACCAGCGCCGACATCCTGCAACTAGACCGCGAACAGCCTCAGACCGGCGACAAACGCGTCCGCCGCCCCGACCTCCCCGGCGAAGACAATTCTATCGACCTGGAAGAGATCGAGGAGTAAACCTCCCCCGGCCCCTCCTTGCGAAGGAGGGGTTGGGGAGGTCTATTTCCAAATCGCCTGGGGCGGTCGATCTCTGCGGATTTCGACTGCTTCCAGGTTTTCGACGTTCCATACGGGCCGAACCACAGACAGTTGAGGAACATGATAGACCGGCATCGGCTCTTCGCGGCGAAAGGCTTTGCCCATTCTGCGGATGCCGACCGGTCGTACCCGTAAGACTTCGGGCGTCACTTCGATACGCAGGTAGTGGTAGAGCAGACCGGAGGCGCCGTCTGTAGCGGCAGGTCCATGTCCCCCGATAGCCCCTTCTTGAATGCCGTTGTTGCAGAAAGTTTCGTAGCGTTCCCGATAGCGACGCCGACGGCTGGGATCGAGCAAAGAAGGCCGCAAGGAGATCTGTCCCCCACCGCCGGTCACAAAGATTCCGGCGTTGGGCAGGGCATCCGAACGGAACCATTCGAAAGCGTGGGCATGGCCGGACAGCACCAGATGCACCCGACCTTTAAGCAGGTCGAGCAGATTGGAGCGCAGGCCCTGCACATCGGGTCGCTCACAGTGGTTGACGATACTGGTATAGACCGGATGATGCAGAAAGACGATGCGCCAACCGTTTGGACGCTCCCGAACCGACTCCTCCAGGCTGCGCTCTAGCCACTGCAACTGCGCGGAGTCGTAGTCGTCGGGGCGGTAGCGCAGACGGCGGCGCTCCAGCGCGAGTTCCCGCTGCACGTCCATCGCATCTTCGGACAACTGATGCACCAGCAAGGTCTCCGGAACCGGGGCCAGCGCGCCTACCTGGCTCCAGCCGTGGAGCGCCTGCTGCAGTGCGTCCCGCACTGTCAGCAGTTGCTGGCGGCTCTCCCCTTCGGCCAGCGTTCCCAGGCAGTTTTCGATGCCGCGCAGTGCGTTGCAAGCCTCGTCGCTCGCATCATCGAGGACACGTAACGCCCGCACAATGGAGTCCGAATCCTCCGCGCTTTCCAGATCGTTGACAGCCTCCGACCATCGGCGCTGCGCAATAGCTACCCCTTGCATCGGTTCACTACAGGGTGTCGCCACAGGCTGAATGCTCTCTAACGCCGTATGTAACTGCCCCAAAACACGCGTAACCAGTCCTGCCGCCCGCAGAATGTCTTCCTGGCGCAAAATATCCGTGCTCGTCTCCTTATGAGCCTCCTTATGCAGACGGTCCAGAGTGAGCTGATGCCGACGCAGTTCCCGGTCCAGTTCTCGCGCCCGCACCTGCAGCTCTTCCAGACGCGCGGCAGCCTCCGCATGGACCTGGACCCGGTCGGTACCGGGGGGAGGAGCTTCCAAAGTGTTGGAGTCCAGGGCGAACAGTTCGACAGATCCCATACGGCAACGATAGTAGCGGTTCGGCAGGCGGGTCTGCACCCCCGGCTGATAGGGCAGCGGTTGATTCTGGGTATCGGCCTGGGCATTGACGAAGGCCTGCATGTAGGCCTTGCCCATCTCGGAGCCGCCTTCCGGGATGCTGAAGGCGAAAAGCTCATGAGCGATCGCCCGGAGTCCGGCCCCAAGAATGGGGATACGCGCCAGCCAGCGGGTCCAGCCAGCGAGATCGTAGTAATCATGGTTGCCGGGAACCGGCAGGAAGGGCATCCGAAAAATCAGGTCATCCACGGTACTTTGCGGCGTCAGAAATGCTTCGTACGGGCGCCGAAAATTGCGATCATAGAGCCGATGCTCTCCAGTCATATAGACGATGTCGCCCGTATGCACCACAAAAGCGCCTTTGCCCTTGCTTCCCTGCAATGCGGCGTCGGCCGCCATCTCGCGGCCTACGGCATCCTGCGGCGAAAGATGAGGACCGGACGCTTCCGAGTCACCGGTGTCGCCGAGCGCTAGAAAGGTAAAATTGTCGGGATCGGGCAGTTCGGGCATCTCCAGCGCATACCCCATCCCCTTCCCCCCGCCGACTGTCCAGCGTGCGATCACATCACGATCCAGGGGAGCTTTCAACCAGTTATCGACACTAAACAGGGGCAAGAACCCACCTCGTCTTTCTCTCAAACAATCGCTTCATCCCATCGTCTCTGAGAGATCGTATCTCTCAGAAGTGAAACGATGCTGCCGTGCATTTTGTTTCGGCAATACTTTCCCTGGGCTCCTAGCATGGTATCAGGTTCCGGCAAAAGCTTCTCCTGTAGAAAATAGAGAAGCAGGTATAATAGAATGCACAGCGTTTTGCGAGTTCTCTGCTGTGCCGCATGCTCTACGCAAAACGGGATGCGCAAGAAAGATCGGAATGGACGAACTTATCCTCTTTTGTGCAAAATACCTATTCGCCGCTATCCCGCTGATACTCCTCTTCGTCTTCTGGCAGATTTCCTGGGAGCAGCGCAAGTTGTTGATATTGCGTGGGATCCTCGTTTTGATCCTCGCCCTCGTACTGGCCAAAGGCGGAGGCGCGCTCTACTTCGAGCCACGCCCGTTCGTCGTCCAGCACACGGTTCCTCTGATACCGCACGACGCCGACAATGGTTTCCCGTCTGACCATACGCTGCTCTGTTTCGCCTGCGCGTTTCTGATCATTCCTTTCGCGCCGCGCGCGATCGGCCCTGCCCTGCTCATCGCAGCGACCGTTGGAATGGCCCGAATCGCCAGCCTCCTCCACACTCCCTTCGACATCGTAGCAAGCATCCTTATGGCAGCATTGGCCAATTTCATCGCCTGGAAGGTCGTGCGCGATCCTGCCGATGCGGCCCCTATCAAGAACGGTTGAAGCGCTCTACCGATCCGGCCTTTTGACACGCCGCCCCGTTACGACCTGATAGCCTCCTATCAGCGCCAACACGATCACTGCTCCCCAGTACAGCGCCATCCTGATCTTGACCGCCGTCTCCCCCATTCCCATATCCTGAAGAACCCCCAGAACGCCTCGCCTCGCCTCCAGGTCCCTCGCCGGAGGCCAGATACAAAATATAACTCCCACCGTTGCCAGGAAAAGCAGGCCGTAGACGCGGTTTTTGAGAGCAAGTTGGGTTTCGTTCTCTGTCTTCATTTTATCCTTTCACGCCGAAACACGCAGTGTCGTCTGTCCGCTGCCAGAACCGGCCGGGCAGAGCATTACACGCCACAAAGAGACGCGCGAAACAGAACATTGCTTACCACCGGAACGCGGGAGGACTAAATCGCGGCAGCGTCTACTGCTTGATGGCTCCGGCCGTGATACCGGAGATGAACTGTTTTTGGAAGAGGAGGAACGCCAGGACGAGGGGGAGCGCCGTCAGCAGTCCGCCTGCCATCAGCATTCCGTAGGGGGTGCGCATCTCGCCCTGAAGGAGGTAGATGACGACCGGGAGGGTGAGCATGTCGCGGGTGCGCAGCACAATGAAGGCCCACATGAGGTTGTTCCAGGAACTGATCAGTTGCATGATGCCAAGCGCGGCGAGAGCGGGTTTCGCGATGGGCAGCACGATGCGGTAGTAGATGCCGAACTCCCCGCAGCCGTCGATGCGAGCGGCATGGATGAGATCGTCGGGCACGTTCGCGGCGATATACTGACGCATCCAGAAGATGCCGAATGCGCCCGCCGCGCCGGGAATGATCATCGCCCAGTAGGTGTTGATCCAGTGGAGTTTGACCATCACGAGAAAGGTAGGGATCAGCGTCACCGC
>JAYUMV010000024.1:0-9137 GCA_043762265.1 Chthonomonadaceae bacterium
CGTACGGTGCTCATGGGTTTCCTCGCTTCATTTGCTGTGTATAGCATACCGCGAAGCGACGCCCCTTAACGCACTGACTATAGATTCGACAGAGGTCCATAGGGACAAGCCCCCAACCTTTAGGTGGGGGTATCTGACAAGTTGAAACCTTCCGACTTTGTCGTAACCATGACGCCAGAGACTTTCAAATGGAACTTGTATTTTGGAGGTCTCATACCAGGAGAGCGAAGGCTTTGCGGCCTTCGCTCTCCTGTTTTCGTTCTCAGCACGGGAGGGGTTCAGTTGACGTAGACGAACTCATTGGAGCAGAGGAGCGCTTGCGTGTAGAGTTCCCAGGGAGTGAGCGGCGTGCGTGCGACCGGGACACCGTCGTTGCGGATAGCGGCGAAGCGGTTGCCGGGCTGGTACCTCTTTACAACCGGTTTCTGTGCCACCGGGCGTTGCGGTCCGGGCCGCTTTGCCAGAGGCGCAACCACCATCTGTTCGGCCTGCGTCAGGAACTCGGTGGCCCAGCTCACCTCTTCGGGCTTCGGAGAGCGCTGGAACAGGATCAGGTAGATCGCCCGCACCTTCGATGCATCGTCCGGTGCGTTGGCCACCTCCGGACGCGCCATTACTTGCCGCGCCACATCCACCGACATGGGACTGTTCAGGAAGAACAGCGCCTGCTGCGGCACGATGGTGCTGATCCGCCGGGTGTTCGCCATGTCGGGATCGGCGAAGTCGAACTGGGTCAGCAGGTCGGAGAGATTGTTCCGATCCACGTAGCCGTAGCAGCTTCGGCGGTAGGTGTAGGGCTCGTCGGTGATATTGACCGGTTTGCCGCCCAGGCTCTCATCCAGTTTGCCGGTGAGCGCCACCATGGAGTCGCGGATCGCCTCGAAGTCGAGCCGGCGCAGATTGGCGTGCCAGAGGAGTCGGTTCCCCGGATCCTTCAAGGCGTAACTCGGGTTAGGAGCGCTGCTCTGCTGATAGGTGCTGGAGAGCAGGATCAACCGATGCAGTTTCTTCATCGACCAGTCGTGCGCGACAAACCAGGTGGAGAGCCAGTCCAGCAGTTCCGGGTGCGAAGGCGTCTCGCTCTGGTTGCCTAGATCGTCTGGAGTCGAGACAAAGCCCTCCCCAAAGTGGTACATCCAGATGCGGTTGACCTCGACTCGCGCCGGGAGCGGGTCGGTGGGCGCTAGGATCGCCTGCGCCAGTTCCAGCCGTCCGCTGCCTTCGGTGAATGGCTTGCGGTCGGCTCCAGAGAGAATCGCCAGGAACTGTCGGGGCACGACCGGCCCCTTCTTGGCACGTTCGCCGCGAATGTAGATATAGGAGTCGTGCGGTTTGGTCGCGTCCGCCACCACCATCGCGCATCCGGCCGCGCCTGGATGCGTCATTCGCAGATCGTTGATCGCATCGAACTGCAAGTCGTTGCCAGTGCCGTTATCGACATAGAGCGCCGCCGGACGGGCTGGGGTGATCGTGCGATCCACAAAGAAATCGACCTGCTGATCCACTGTGGCCAGCGTTGCGGCAGGCGGTACCGGAACCGGCGTCTCCAGCAGTTCCGCCGTCCGTGCATCCACATTCCCATCCGGGGCGCCGGGGGTACTGCGTGCCAGCAGGAAGGTATTCCGAACCGGTTTCAGACGGGCGTAGAGGTCACCATAGGCGCGGGCCACATCTTCCAAAGACTGGATTTTCGCGCCCTTCAACGCCTCCGCGACCAGCGGATTGACCGGACGTTTGGGATCGCTCAGCAGTTTCGGCAGCATCACGGCAACCCGCTCGGCGAACCCCTCTTTCGGTAGGCGGGCGAGCACGGCGAACGGACCCAGAACCGGGTCGAGAGGCAGCGGACGCAGATTGTTGACCACATCCCGAGATTCCGGCCAGAGGCCGTACTTCTTTGCCAGATCGTAGCGCTCCGTGCCACGGCCCTTTACGGAGGTGAGCATCAGATAGCCTTCGGCATGGTCCTGAAACTGCGTCACATCGGCCATCAGGATGCTGTAGATCGCCTCACGGTTTTTCGACGCCATATCAGCCAGCTTCTGCTCGTAGTCGGCTTTCTGGGTCGAGTCGCCTACCTCTTCTACTACCGGTCGGGCCAGCGGCTCGATCGTGGAGGCGAAGATCCCGTGCAGCGAGTAGTAGTCGGCGGTCGGAATGGGATCGAACTTATGATCGTGGCAGCGGGCGCAGGACACGGTCAGCCCGAGGGTCGCCTTCGTAACGGTGTCGATCCGCTCATCGAGTGTATCGTCCGGGTTCTGGAACCGTTTGCCGACCGTCAGGAAGCCGAGGGCCGCCAACCGGGGATCGTTCGTCTGGATGTCGGGCAGTTTGTCCGCCGCGATCTGCTCCAACAGGAACTGATTGTAGGGTTTGTCGGCATTGAGCGCGTTGATCACATAGTCCCGGTAGGTCCAGGCATAGGGAAACTTGTAGCCCTCGAAGCGCTCTTTGCCGTTATTGTTGGTATAGCCGCGCGTATCGGCATAGCGGGCGGTATCGAGCCAGTGGCGTCCCCAGCGCTCGCCATAGTGGGGCGACGCCAGCAGGCCATCGACCACTTTCTCCCAGGCGTTAGGAGAGTGATCGGACAGGAAGGCGCGGACCTGATCCACCGTGGGCGGCAGGCCGATCAGATCGTAGTAGGTGCGTCGGATCAAGGCGTCTCGCCCGGCAGGGGGAGCGGGCTTCATGCCCTTCGATACCAGCTTCGCCAGCACGAAGGCGTCGATGGGATTCTTGACCCAGGCTTTGTCCTTCACCGCAACAGCCGGAACGGTCACCTTTTTGATGGGCTGGAAGGCCCAATGGTCACGCGCCTTCTGGGTCAAGCCGGAGAGTTTGGGCTTGCCGCCGGGGCCGGTAGGCAGGCGGGGATCGTCCGCCCCGTTCTCGATCCATTGCTTCAGTAGAGCGATCTGTTCGGCGGAGAGCTGTTTGCCCGGCGGCATCTGCAGGTTGGAGTCGGTATAGCTGACCGCCTTTAGCAGAAGGCTCTTATCGGGTTTGCCCGGCACGATGGCCGCGCCCTTGTTGCCGCCGATACTCCAGCCCTCTTTGGTATCCAGGGCGAGGCCTCCACGCGTGACTCCAGCGGAGGCATTATGGCAAGAGTAGCAGCGCTGCGCCAGCAGAGGCCGGATGTTCTTCTCGAAAAAAACAGTGCCGGCCGTATCGGTCGTCTGCTGACCACCCGCCCGCCCGCCGAAGGCGGCGATTAGGAGGGAGCAGAACAGCGTTCGCCGCAGGATGGTCGTTCGATCCGAACGGCGGTCGGCAGCGCAGTTCTTCTCCTTGAGGAGAGGAAAGTCGATAGCGGTGCTCATGCGATCACTCCCTCGACGATCTTGCCGTAGTTATCGGTCAGCCGAAAGTCCCGACCGTTGTACCGGTACGTGAGTTTGGTATGATCGAAGCCCAGCAGACGCAGGATGGTGGCATGCAGGTCGTGGACATGGACGCCGTTCTCAGCGACGGTCATACCGATCTCGTCGGTCGCGCCGTAGGCCGTTCCGCCCTTCGTGCCGCCGCCCGCCATCCAGATGCTGAAGCAGCCCGCATGGTGATCGCGCCCGGAATTCTGGTCCACCCGGCCTGCGGTTGTGGGGGTGCGTCCGAACTCGCCGCCCCAGATGATGAGCGTGGAGTCGAGCAGTCCACGCTCCTTAAGGTCCGCGATCAGCGCGCCTGCCGGTTGATCGATTGCGGTGGAGGTGCGCTGGATCGACTGCTGAAGGTTGGTGTGGTGATCCCACCCGCCTGCATCGATCTGCACGAAACGGACGCCACGCTCTACCAACCGACGTGCGCAGAGCAGTTTCGCGCCGAGTTCGGTCTTGCCGTAGCGCTCCTGGACCGCTGTGGTCTCCTTAGTGATATCGAAAGCGTCGGTCGCGGCAGCCTGCATGTGGAAAGCCAGTTCGAACGACTGGATCCGGGCTTCGAGCTGCTCGTCGCGCTGGACGCCCTGCATCTGCATCTCGTCCATCTTATGGGCGAGCGCGAGCTGAAGCTGCTGGGCGTCCTGGGTGTTCTTGAATTCGTTGTTGAGATTGAGAAGCACCTTGTTGACCGGCTTGTTTCGCGCAAAGTCGGCGCGGGAGCCCTGGAATAAGCTGGGCAGGAAGGCCGCCTGGCGGTAGTCTGCGCTGCCGCCGAGGGCCACGAAGCCGGGCAAGTTCAGGTTCTCGGTCCCCAGACCGTAGAGAACCCAGGAGCCGAGGCTGGGCTTGCTGAGCACAAGGGAGCCGGTGTTCATCATCTTAGAGGCAGGACCGTGCGCGGGCACATCGGTGAACAGAGAGCGGATCACGCACATATTGTCCGCCTGCGCTCCCAATGTCGGGAAGAGTTCACTGATCTCCAGGCCACTCTTACCCTGCTTCTCGAACTTGAAAGGGGAAGGGAAGCCGACGCCCGAGGAGCCGGGCAAACTCTGGTCGCGATACTTCTCCAACATGGGTTTGGGATCGAAGGTATCGACATGGCTGGGCGCGCCGCCCGCAAAGATATGAATGACCGCTTTCGCCCTGGAAGGCAAGGGAGCCGCATGCGCCGCGAGCGGATTGATACCCGCTGCGCTCGCCCGCACCGGCGCGGTCTCCTGCAGAAGTGCCTCCAACGCCAGAACGCCGAGTCCCATCCCGGTACGAGAGAGAAAATCTCTGCGAGAAGTCGCCGTCTGCACGTTCCCACAGGCCGCATCCGGATTGCGCAATGTCTTATTCTGACCGTTCATGTACCCCTCCCAATGGTGTTGCCTGGCACAGCGTCCGCTCGAACCGCCGCACCGTATGTAAATCTCCAGTCACTCTCTCGACCGCATGCACAGAGGGAATGCAACACCCGGCACACGGTAAAGGTCGCAGAGCCTCCCAACCCTTGTTGTCGGAGCCCTCGCTTTCGGTGAGCATAATTAGGAGGATAGACGCGCTCTCCCGCCACAAGTTCAATCCTCAGGCTCCATTTTCAACGGGCTAACAAAAAGCACCCTCCGAAGTGGGTGCGTGTGGGCCACTCAATGACTTTTACGATGGGGCGAAAAGGCGATCCGAGGCGTTCCTCTTATTGCGGATCTCAGGGAAGGCTGTCGTAGACCCGCAGCTCTTTGATCTCCATTCCATGTCCCCGTAATCCGATGGGGCTGGGAGTTTGCAGAAGGTCGTCCCCTTCGTAGTCGAGGACGAAAACTCCATCCTGCCAGACCTCCAGGCTTGCGGAGGATCGTGTCCGGTTACCTCGTCGATACGCCGCACATCCACCAGTTCCCAGATCGAGGGGCAACTGATGCCTGCCTGAAGATAGTAGTGCGCCAATTCTGCCATCGCCGTGCCATAACGAATTCCATCGCAAGGACCGCCCTCGCCGCGTCTATCGACATCCGGATTTCCCCAGGCCCAGCATCCGTATTCGGTCAGCCAGTAACGCCGACTGCCTGGATTCGCCTGTTGGCAACGTGCTATGACAGATGCGACCTGATGCCCGGACATTTCGCGTGTTCCGCGTTTGTCTGCGCCCGACTTGAGCGCGACGATGTGCCCGTATGCTCCCATTCCCTTCACCCAGGCATCGACCCAGATCTGTTCGATGCAGTCTGGCCCGATGACCTCCGTACTCACTTTGCGCTGTTCGCACGCCTTTGCCAGGTCAAGCCCACTCTGGGCCAGAAATTCTGGGCTCCACCACTGCACGTTCGAATGCGGCTCGTTCTGAAGTTCAAAATAGGCGATAGGCGCATTGTGGGCGGCGCAGTACTCCAGAAAAACCGCATAGAGGCGCACGCACACTTCCCGCCAGGCGTCCGACTTCGGTTTCAGCTTCGACGTTTCCGGAGGAACGAGCCAGGTCACGAACATCGTCTTCATCCCCTCCTGGTGCAGCACTTGCAGATGGCGGATCAGACATTGCAAGCGCGGATCGTCTGGATTGAGGGTCGCTGCCTGCACCACATCTCCATACGCTCCCACTCGCGCGACACTGACGCCGTTGCGCTTCAACTGCCCCACCAGTTCATGAATCTCTGAACTGCTGACCCGGTCGAACTGCTTTCCTACGGTCCAGAGGGGATAGTCCAACTGCCCTCCCGCACCTTCAATGCACTGAAGAGGCTTCTCCTCTTGGACCATGATGTGCTCTCCTACGCTCTCCCCGGCTTCGACAAACTCCAGACGCTTCAGCGTGACGGAGGCACCGGCGCTGCCAAGAACGAAAAATCGAACGATGGCGTCTCCGTGCAGATAGCTCTCCAGATACTCTCCTGCCGGAAGGCTAAACGTGCCGTTCTGATCGGTATCGGTGATCAGCCACTCCTCCTGTTGGGGAGGAAACTGGATCTTGAGCGTCCATTGGGCACGCGGATTCGCTCCTTCGACCTCCACGCGCAGCAGAGGATACCGTTTCAGATCTACCGGAAGATGGAGTTCTGCCCAGCCGTACTTGTTCGCCGTCACGCTCTGCGTCACACGATACCCACCGTTCCCTATGGTAACGCGTGTGCTGCGGTACTCCCATCCGGACTGCTTGAGGAGATCCAGAGTCGCAATCGTATTCCTCTGGCCGGAAAGCAGAGGCGAGGCGTTCAGGCACAATAGCAACAGGGTCAGCAGAGCGAATCGAACGAGAGATTTCAGGCTGAGCGGTAGCAGCGTCGAGAGAGAGTGCATCGAAGCCTCCTTGCGCACACTTTCCTCATGACGTCTGGCAACTCCTGCTTCGGTACGCCTTGCGTCTCACCCACCTCACCATAGGCGCTTCCCAAAGGACGTCTCCGTTCCATCGAGCTCTCACTTCACGCTCCAGCGCAAAGAGAAATGCGCTTTGCATTCTCCGTTGCCTCACTATTGCAGGATTCCGCCTGTCCCTGTGGAATCATACCGGGAGTTCGTTCCAAAACATAAGGAGAGTAGAATGCAGTATGGTTTGAATATAAACCCGACCGGTCGGCTGGACGTCGTGTCGTTGGGTGCGCTTGTCCACCGCCTGGACCCAGGGATTATCCCGTTTCGCAAGGCGACTCAGTGCCAGATTCATGTCAGCGGCGGGGAGTTCAATGTTGCCGCCAATATGGCGGACTGTTTCCGTATGAAGACCGGAATCGTCTCGGCGATGGTGGACTACCCCGTCGGCGAACTGGTAACGAACCAGGTCCGCGCGATGGGAGTGGAGCCATTCTACAAACTCTACCAACACGATGGCGTAACCGGCCCCAACATCGCCGCCGTCTATAGCGACCGTGGCCTCGGAGTGCGCTCACCCGTGGTCTTTTACAATCGCGCCCATGAGGCGGCGGCCATGCTGAAGCCCGGTGACTTCGACTGGGCAGCGATCTTCGCGGGCGGGGTGCGGTGGTTTCACAGTGGTGGGATCTTCGCGGCGCTCTCCGAGACAACCTCCGAAGTCATCATCGAAGGCATGCAGGCGGCGAAAGCGGCTGGCGCGATTGTCTCTTTCGATCTCAATTTCCGAGAGAAACTCTGGCGGCGCTGGGGTGGTCCTGCGCAAGCGCAAGAGGTGATCGGACGTATCATGTCGTATGTCGATGTCATCGTCGGCAATGAAGAAGACCTCCAGAAAGGGCTCGGAATCCGTGGCCCAGAAGTCGCGGTAACATCCAAACTCGATCCAGGCACCTTCTTCGGAATGATCGATCAAGTCGTAGAACAGCACCCGCAGGTAAAAATCGTCGCGACGACTCTGCGCGACGTACACTCCACCAATCGTCACCAATGGAGCGCGGTAGCATGGATCGATGGGCAAACCTACGTGGCGCCGACGAGCGACCTGGACGTCTATGACCGCGTCGGGGGGGGAGACGGATTCGCCTCCGGATTCTTCTACGGACTGCTGACGGGCGCGACCCCCGAGGAGGCGGTCAAGTTGGGCTGGGCGCATGGGGCGTTGCTCACGACGTTCCCCGGTGATACGACGATGGCGACGTTAGAGCAAGTCCGGGCCTATGCGCACGGCGGGTCCGCGCGCATTCAGCGCTGATCGAAAACATCGCATACCATGCGCCGTTGATGTGCGCTCTGTAGATTGCAGTTGCGCAGAGCGGGTTCTGGCGAAGTGTGGACAGCACGTGTTGCAGCCCATGTTGGGTTGGACAAGGAGAAAGAAAATGACGAATCAGGATCCGGAAAAAGAGCAAGCGTCCCCGAACGATATGTCCCGGCGCGACCTTGCCGTATTAGGACTGGCGGCGGGTCTCGCCACCGCGACAGGGTCGGCCTCGGCAGCGGAGACGAAGGTGTTAGGGACGGACGTCGAAATCAAAACCCGGGATGGCATCTGTGACGCCGCCTTTTTTCATCCCGAGAACGGTTCCCATCCCGGCGTGCTGATCTGGCCGGATGCCTTCGGACTGCGCCCCGCTCTTCGCGAGATGGGCAAGCGCCTGGCCGCAGAGGGCTACTCGGTACTGATCCCCAACCCCTACTATCGGGCTGGCAAAGCGACCACAATGGATCTCAATACCGCAACCTTCAGTTTTCAGAACCAGGACGACATGACCAGACTGAGAGCGCTGATGGGTGGCCTTACCGCCGCAGGGGCGGCGGAAAAAGATGCCGTGGCCTACATCGCATTTCTCGACGCGCAACACGCGGTCAATACGAAAAAGAAGATCGGCACCCAGGGCTACTGTATGGGCGGACCTCTGGTCTTTAAGACCGCTGCAACCGTGCCCCATCGCGTCGGAGCCGGAGCGTCGTTCCACGGTGGCGGCCTCGTGACGGATCAGCCGAGCAGTCCCCACCTGTTGATTCCCAAGATGAAAGCCCATCTCTACATCGGCATCGCTGCCAATGACGACATGCGCCAACCGGATGCTAAGGACAAACTTCGAGCCGCGTTCGACGAAGCCAAGGTCCACGCAGAGATCGAAGTCTACCAGAGCAATCACGGCTGGTGCATGCCGGATATGCCCGCTTCCGGTGGACAGCCGATCTACAACAAGCAAGACGCGGAGCGCGCCTGGGGCAAGTTGCTCGCGCTCTACAAAGCCACCCTATCCTGAGAACAGGATGCACAAGACTAGTACCCCTTCAAGGTAGAACGATTCAATAGGATTTGAGATCAATAAAGGAGTTCCGCGATCTCATTGCTGGTACAAGCATACTACCTTGAAGAGATACTAG
>JAYUMV010000025.1:0-10713 GCA_043762265.1 Chthonomonadaceae bacterium
GCGAGGTTCACTGGTTCGGTGATGACAAGCCGCCAGAGTTTCATACCGACGCCCAGTAACAGGACAGGAAGGTTGATCCAGAAGACAGGGCTTGACCAGACATCGGCGTCGATAAGTGTCAAGGCGCCTACAAGTAATCCAACTCCACCGGTAAGTACCAGCAGATGGGCAATCCCCCTCATTCGTGTGGTGGTCACTCTGTTCTTTTGTCTCTTCACACTCATGGTCTGCCTCGTCGATTTCACCTTGCCGTGTGTTGCTTGAAAAGGCAGTGACTCTGTCCACGCGGAAGGACTTAATAACCTGATCCATTTCGCTGTCTGCCTGGTCACTGTGCGGACGCTCTGCCATTTCTACTTGAAACATTACCGCTTGACGCCTGCCCTCACGCCAACTCGCTCAATATGGAAAGAGGAGATGATCGCCTGCATTTCGCGGTCCATCCGGTCATCGTTGATCTGCCAGTTCGAGGAGAGCGTAAAGCGGCACCGAATGAGAGCCATTGTGGCAGAGAGATCAAGCCGCGTCGCTCGTCCCACGCACAGTAGCCCGATCTTCAGCGGGATGATCCTGTACATGGTAGATGCCGTATATTTCCTGGCCATCGCGGAGGCCAAAAGTCTCATCCACATGATCTCTATACTCCCGGGCGTCCTCGATAACAGAGAAAAGATGATGCTCATTCAGGCGAGGTATCCACTTTCGCAGGTCATCCAGTTTGCGCGACCAATAGGTAGAGAGCGTACTATTGAGTGAATAGTCCGCTACGTCGTATCCCAGGAGCGGCCAGCAGATGTCCCGATATGCAGACTCCATTCGGAAAGCATCATGGGCAAAATACCAGTCGTTCAGGTAGTCTTCCTCGCAGTAGGCACAGATCGCTATCGTCCAATAGGGCTGTTGTATCTCCGAGGCTTTCTCGTGAAGATACTGTTGCATAACTACCAGACTCTCCCACGTTCTGCCGACCGGGCCAGTCCAGGCAGGCATCTTGACACCTGTTTGCCGGAGATGCCGTCTCCACTCTACATCCATGCCTATGCCGATACCTTTATCAAATACGGACGGCCAGGTGAGTGCATCAGTCGAATAAGGTTCCGCGACCATCATGCGATTACGGATATCTCCTCCAGGTCCCGCGTCAGGCTGAGGCGCGGCTTGCTCGCTCCATACGATCCGCGCATCAAATCCCACCAGGACTTCAGAAAAACAGTCCAGCATTGCGTTGCCTCCTATTCGTGACTCATGGCTTCCAATGCAGATACAACACAATGACGAGATGCCAGTCAGCATGTTCTGGGCCTGTTACTCTGATTCCTTCAGCGCCCTTATCCGAGGTTTTCGTGGGAACAAGTCGTTCATAGCGTACGATCCCATAACAGAAGAACTGGGAAGAGAAGGATAACACATTGCGGAAGATTGAAGCGGAGAAGAGTGCGAGCGACGATGCGCCCGAAGCAGACGCCTTACGGGCAAAAGCGCTGTATATACACGAACTTCTTTGCACAGAATACAGATGCCCGATCGCCTATTTTCATGCACTCGATCCTTTAAGCGAGCTGATCTCGTCTCTGCTGTCGCACCGAACTCGCAACGCCGACTCCAGACGCGCCTTCAGGCAGTTGCGCGAACGATTTCCAAATTGGGAAGTCGTTCGGGATGCACCGACTGCCGAGGTTCAGGAGATCCTCTCGGCGTGTACCTGGCCGGAACAGAAGGCTCCGCGATTACAGGAGATCTTGCGCATCATCACCGAGCAGCGCGGAAGTCTGTCGCTGGATTTTCTGGAAACCATGCCTTCCGATGAGGCACATAGATGGCTTCAAACGCTGCCTGGCGTCGGCCCGAAAACCAGCGCAGCGGTGTTGGCGTTCAGTCGATTGCGACGGGCTGCGTTGCCGGTGGACAGCCACCATCACCGCGTCGCCGTGCGCCTCGGTCTTATACCCCCTACCGTAAACGTAGGGCCAGCGCATGTCCTGTTGTTCGGGCAGTTGCCTCCAGAGTGGGATGCCCAACAGGTATACGATAACCACGAAGTGATGATGTTGCACGGACAGCGATGTTGCTTTTACTACAATCCCGCATGCGCACGTTGCGTGTTGTGGTCCGACTGCCCGACCGGGCAAAAGCGTGTTGAAGTTCACCCGGATTAGCGGAGAACGGGAACGCTTCATACATCCCTGCGTAATAATACCGGATACCGACAATTCGGTGTTCCCATCCTATGTCTGGCTGTATGCATCTCCCTCGATAAATCAAAAAGTGTGTTTCATTTTGGTTGACGCCGAAATTATGTGGCCCTGTTCCTACGGAACAGGATCAACTGAGAGGAAACGGACCCCAATCGAAAGGCCAAAATAATGTCTGACGAGCAGCCATCGGACAAGCCGACGCGACACGTCCTCAGCGATGCGGAGCGTCTTAAACTCCTGGAAGATAATGTCATCGATTATGCCATTTTCATGGTCGACACCGAAGAGCGCGTTGCCAGTTGGAACGCAGGGGCCGAGCGGATCTTAGGCTACTCGGAGGCTGAGATCGTCGGGCAAGAGGTCGCGCTTATCTTTACGCCGGAAGATCGCAGCAGCGGGGCCGAGCAAGCAGAGTTTCGGATCGCCCGCGAGAAGGGACACTCCGAGGACGAGAAATGGCACCTGCGCAAGGACGGTTCTCGGTTCTGGGCATTGGGTATCTTGACCGCTCTTTATGATGCGCAAGGTCATCTGCGCGGTTACGCCAAAATTCTGCGCGACTTTACTCAGCGCAAACAGCATGAAGAGCGCATCGAAGCCCTGAACGTCCGTCTGGAATGGGCCATGACCGAAACCCATCATCGGGTCAAGAACAACCTCCAACTCATCTCCGCGATGATCGACATTCAATCTGTGGGACGGGGCGATTCGGTGCCGGTGAAGGAATACCAGCGCCTGAGTGGCCAGGTACGTGCCCTCGCTGCCGTTCACGATCTGCTGACTGCCGACACGAAAGCGGGCGGCGATGCGACGGTGATTTCCCTCTCCGATTTACTGGAAACGCTCTTCTCTCTTCTCCGATCTACCGAGGGCATGTATCGCATCGAGACGGAGTTGGAAGAGATTCAGGTTTCCACGGGGCAAGGGAGTTCGATCGCGTTGATCGTCAATGAACTCTTGACCAATGCCGTCAAACACGCCAATGGCAAAGTCAGGATTACGCTGTCTGCTCAAGAGGGAAATCTCTCTCTTGAGGTTTATGACGATGGCCCAGGTTTTCCGGAGGGATTTCAGGCAAACCGCTCCGCAACAGCCGGACTGGAACTCGTGGAACAGTTGACCCGACTGGACCTGCGCGGAGCAGTGCGCTACGCCAACCTGCCCCAAGGCGGCAGTTGCGTAACGGTGATTTTCCCGGCAATCGACGGGATGGCCAATGAACGAAGGCATGACATAGATGCAGGTCGAAGCTAGCCTACTCTACGATTTACAGGAGGCTCTCCAGACATACTGACACCAGGACGTTCTGTCGGGCAAACATTCAGGGTACACTGTTTCCAAAGAAGAACGCTGCTGTCAGCAGAATACACCCTGACACATAGGTAAAAGGAAATCGCCTCTATCTCGCTGTGGAGATAGAGGTTGTGTATTTTGTTCGTTGCCTCGGATGCGTTTTACAGGCGGCTGTAGGTAGCTCAGGCTTCACGACGTTGTGGTGAAATCGCGAAAGTACTGGCCTGAAGGGTGGGTAACAGAAGATGATTACTCCAATTTCGTATCCTGCTATGGATGCGGAAAGTCTCACTGAGAAGGTGCGTCAGGCGCTTGACCTGCCCACGCTGCGTATCGATGACTGGAGCTGTACCTCTCTCATCGGTCATATCAGCAATCCGGCGACCGGAGGAATCTATCGTGTGATGGGAAGCGGCCGACACAATGGCGAGCTCAGGCCCTGGTCGCTCATCCTCAAAATTGTGCATCTGGCCGCGGATGCGCCGCAAGGCTGGGGGACAGATCTCTTACATTTCGGCTACTGGAAACGAGAGGCGCTCGCCTATCAGTCCGGACTTCTGGAGGATCTCGGCACGAATCTGAGGGCGCCCCGATGTTTTGAAGTGAAGGAGCAACCGGACGGCAGCGTCTGGATATGGCTGGAAGAGATCTCCGAGAGCGGACAGACAGTCTGGCCTGTATCGCGATACGGTCTGGCCGCCCGTCATTTTGGACAGTGGCAGGGCCGCCCTTTCGACGCCTCCTCTTTGCCTGCTCCTTCCTGGCTTCGGACTGGCTGGCTACGGTCCTGGGTGGCACACTTCGAGTTCTTGAAAGACTATCTCTTGCTTGCGGAATTCTGGGAGCATCCCCTTGTCCGGGCGGCGTTCCCAGTTCCTGTCACGGATCGCCTGCTGGCGCTCTGGGCAGAACGTGAAGCCTGGATGGATATTCTCGACAGGATGCCCCGGACCATTTGCCATTTCGATACCTGGCGACCGAACTTACTTGCTGCTATAGGTCCGGACGGGGAGGATCATACGGTGGCGCTGGACTGGCAGGGGATGGGTTTGGGACCAACCGGTGAGATAGGCAATCTGCTGCTCACGGCGCTTATGACTCTGGAAGTGCCGGCTTCCGAGGCGAAAGCCCTCGATAGCGCTATCTGGGAGAGTTACCTTCAAGGATTGCGAGAGGCCGGATGGACTGGGAACCCACAGCATGTGCGGTTCTGCTACACGGCTTATCCGGCGCTAAGGTGGGGACTGGTCTTTCCTATGCTGATGATCCTGCCCTTTGTGCTCAATGCGGAGAAGCGTGCCGATGCCGAAGCAAAATATGGGCAGTCCATCGAGGAACTTCTACACCAATGGGCGGGCGCACTCTATTTTTTACTCGATCTGGCAGACGAGGCTCACGCTCTCAGTAATACGGAATGGGCACTGCATGCAGGAAGCGAGAAATGATCGATGGCTTCAATAGAGAACGTTCGTGAGAACTACACGGTATCAGCAAAAATCGGTGTAATACGGTACCATAAACGAAAGCGGTTGTCCTGGTACCGATGCCAGAAGCCGAGGACGCCATTGCTCTTTAAGCCAAACACATGACACCCTTTCAATCCGAACCTCCAATTCTCTCGAACCTCAAGTCAGACCTGGCCTCTGGGCAGGGCGCCTCGGATCGGGTTGCCCATATCCTCGCCGACCGAATCCGTTCGGGCGTCTACAATACCGGTGAACCGTTGCCGACTGAGAGGGCGCTGGCCACCGACCTAGGGGTCCACCGTCGCTCCGTGCGGACGGCCATAGAACGGCTGGTCCAAGAGGGACTCGTCTCCCAGCGTCCCAACTGCCGCCCGAGGGTGGGGCCGATGGCCCCGGACGCCCCCGTGCCGCAGGGCCGTCAATCGTCCTCGCGTCTCTCGGCATCGAACCTGGTCGCACTCATAATGTGGCACGGCGGAGGGCCGTTGGAACACGCCGGGTCGTCCCAACAGAGGATCTTCTGGGGGATGAACCAGGCGCTCATGAGGCTCGGATACCACGCCGTGTTCCTGGATCTGGGAGGCGAGCGAATCGGCTCGAAGGAGGAGAACGCAGCTCGCGAAGCCGAACATCTGCGCTACATCCGCGATCAGGGGTTCGGTGGGGCGTTATTCTACCCGTATGCCTACCGGAGCAACGGCGAACTGATTCGCGAGGTGAGCCGCACGGTTCCGCTCGTCCTGCTCGATCGGAAGATCCTCAGCGTCGATATCGACTTCGTTGGGATCGAGAATAGGGACGCGATGTTTGAGGCCACGAACCACCTGATCGCGCAGGGGCACCGCCGGATCGCCCACGTGACCCGCTTCGAGCCGATCCACACGGTTCAGGACCGAGTCCAGGGATACCTCGACGCCATGCGGGGCACGGATCGCGCCGATCTGACCGAGATGGTCTTGACCGTTCCGCCCTACGCCGACGACCGCGCTTGGACCGTCGTAGATGCCGTTTTCCGCCTTCCGGAGGAGCAACGCCCGACGGCCGTCTCCTGTGTGTCCGACTACACGGCGGTGGGCCTGGCGGAGCGCCTGGAGTTTCTCGGTCTGTCGAGTCCCGGAGATGTGGCGCTGACAGGCTTTGACAATATCGTCTCCGCCCTGCCGAACGGTACCGGCCTGACCACGGTGGCGCAGCCTTACGAGCAGATCGGAACCGCCGCCGTGGATCTGCTGATGCGTCGTATTGCGGATCGCCGCGCCCCAATGAAGTCCGTGGAGTTGCAAGCCACGCTGATCGCGCGGGCGAGCAGTGCCCGGGATCTGGCTCGCGTGAAATGATACCAAATTGCCGAGCCAGGCTTGTGAACCAAAATAAATTTTGATGTGTCTTGACTCTGGTGCCATGCTGTGCTATAGTCTTGGTGCCTTGCTGGGTTGAAGAAGGAAATTGCCCCGTGGCCGTTCGGCAGGGCAAGGACCAGATCAGCGACAGACACCGCTATTTGACAGCGAAGGATAAACACTTGAGTGATACCAAACTTACGCGTCGCTCGCTACTCCAGTCGGCTGCGGGAGCGGTAACGGTGTCTCTGGGACGGACTCCTCAGAGTCGCGCTTCCTCTGCTAAATTTCAAAATCCGCTTTTTGCCGGTGATTACGCCGACCCATCGATCTTGCGCGTGGGAAACGACTTTTATCTCACGCACACCACGTATCGCTATGCGCCGGGTTTAGTAGTGTGGCGCACCTGAAAATCAGCAATCGTCGCCATTCCGTTGAGTTTATGGCCAGTGAAAACGGGCGCGACTGGCAAATTTTGGCCGCTGATTTCGATGCGTCGGGCTTCAAAAACAACGTTCTGCACGGATTTCAGGCTCTGCGCCCAGCGCTGGCGGCGAGCGGCGGAGGGCAAGCGCGCTTTACCGCATTCAATTACCGCGCCCAGTGAGTCGCCTCCCATCCAAGACGTCTCCCGAACATTTCCCGACCAGACACATCACGAAAGACAACTATGAGAATTCAACCTCACGTATTTTTTCTGCCGTTGCTCCTCGCCGTGCTTACATTTCCCGCGTCCGCGCAGGATGCCGGGCGCGTCTCGCCCGCGTCGCTCCCGGTGCCACTACCGACCGACGCGCCGATGCCGCCGGACCGTCTGCGCGCTCACAACCCTTGGAACCTGCCGATGACCGGCGCCTGGCGGTTTCAATTGACCTACGGGCGCATCGTGGCCGGGCAGTTTCAGCCGGCAGCGCCTGTCTCCCATGCGCTCACGGCCTCGACCAGCCAGACCGAAAACCCGCCCCAGAAAGCGTTCGACGGTGACCCCGATACGCGCTGGTGCGCGAGCAGCGGCGACTACCCGCAGTGGCTCCAGGCGGACCTGGGGAAGACGCAGCACGTCTCGGGCGCGACCCTTACCTGGGAGTATCCGGGAGACCACTACGAATTCCGCATAGAAGGGCGCAACGAAGGCGGGAAATGGAAAACCCTGGCGGACGCGACCGCCGCACCGGGGATCGGCGACGGCCCGGTCATGGTGACACCCACCGATGTCCGCTATGTCCGCGTACTGGTGACCGGTACCTCCGGCCAACACTGGGCGTCGCTGCGCGAGTTCCAGATCCAAACGACCGAAAACGGCCGGGAAGTCGCCTGGCAGCCTCCTACCCCGAAGCCCGTCAGTACGGACGTGCCAGCGGCGATGCGAGACGCCTTCGCCGCATCGAACTTCGATGACACGAAGTGGGACACGGTTTCGGTCCCCTCCAACTGGGAGATGGCCGGCTACTCGCTGCCTACGTATGACAGCGTGGACAACACCGTCGGCCTGTACCGGCGTTCCGTCACCATCCCGGCGACCTGGGCGGGCAAGCGCATCTTCTGGCACTTCGACGGCGCTTTGGATGGCGCGGAAGTCTGGGTCAACGGCCAAAAGGCCGGCTACCATGAGAGCGGATACACCGCCTGGGAGATCGACCTGACGGGGCTGGTTCGTCCCGGTCAGCAGAATTTGTTTGCCGTGCGCGTCTCGAAGAGGACGCCCTCATTTGACGCCGACACAGGCGATTTTCAGTCCATGGGCGGTATCTATCGGGACACGTCGCTGATCGCCGTGCCACAGACCTACGTCTCCGACCTCACGGTGCGGACGCCGCTGGCCGCAAACTACAAAGACGCGACGCTGTCCACTGAGTTAAGCGTTCAAGGAACGCCGGGCCAGACGGTCGCCGTGACCGGCACAGTGATGCAGGTCAACGGGCGTACGGTGGAAGCGACCCTCTCCGGGGAAGGCCGAATTCAGGCCAATGGAACCGCGCAGATCACGATGAGCGCCCCGGTGAAGGCGCCCGCGCTCTGGTCGGCTGAGAAGCCGAACCTCTACTATGTGGTTTTCTCTATGACCGCCGACGGAAAACCAGTAGAACGAGTCGAAGAACGGTTCGGCTTCAAGCAGATCGAGATCAAAAACAACGTCGTGCTGTGGAACGGAGTCCCCATCAAATGCACCGGCGTCTGCCGCCATGACTTCTGGGCCGACAAAGGCTTCGCTCTGACCGAGGCCGACTGGGTCAAAGACCTGACGCTTATGAAGGCCGCCAACATCAACGCCGTCCGAACCAGCCACTACAATCACGCCCAGCGGTTTTTAGAACTATGCGATGAGAAGGGGATGTACATTCTCGATGAAGTGCCGTACTGCTGGATCAACGACCAGGTCAAAGACCCTGCCTATGCGCCCTACCTGCTGCAGCGCGGGCAGGAGACAGTCGCGCGGGACAAGAACCGGCCCTGCGTGCTGGCCTGGAGTCTGGGCAACGAGAACCCCCATGGAATCGACTCGCAGATGGTTCTGGATCTCATCCGCAAGACCGACCCGACCCGCCCGGCATTCGTCTCCGGTGAGGATCCGAATAGCATCAAAGGCCAGCTCTGGAAAGACGATCATTATCCCGGCCCGGACACCATAGACCGGTATGCCAGGAACACGAACTGGGGCGCGAACATCACCGAGCATCCGCACACCTTCTACGAGAAGGAAGTCCAGGACTACGACCCCGGCGCTTCCGACCTCTGGTCCGAAACTCTCATCAAAACCTGGGATAAACTGTGGAAGGCTCCGAACATCCTCGGCTCGTTCATCTGGGAATGGCAGGGCCAGGGCATCGCCGACAAGAACGCCGATAAGACGACCGACTTCTGGTACGGCCTGGACCATCTGCGCCAGGAAAACAACAAGGGCGTCGTGAGCGCGTATCGCGTTCCAAAGCCCGAATGGTGGATCGTCAAGAGCGCCTATAGCCCGATCGCCGTCACGGCTCGCACCGTCAGCCTCGCGGGTAGCGCCTGCTCGGTCCCGATAACGAACCACTATTCGTTCACGAATTTGAAGGAACTGGCCTGCCGCTGGACCGCGCTGAACGCGGGCACGAGGCTCCAAGGCGGCGTCTCCCACATCGCCTGTGGACCGCTGCAGTCGGTGACAGCGTCTTTCCCGGCCCCGGTCGGCATGACGACGCTGCGGCTGGAGTTCCTCCATCCGGACGGCGCCTCCGTAATCGCGTTCAATCTCGCCGTGGAGGGCGTCCCCCTTCCCGCCGCGCCCGCAGCCATGGCGTCCGGCGGCGCCCTGACCTTGCAGAACGGCCCGGACACGCTCACAGTCGGCAACTCCGTCCAGCAGCTCGCGTTTGACAAGCGCACCGGGACCATCCATTCCTGGCGCGTCCATGGCCGGAACGTGCTGATGGGCGGCCCGATCCTCAATCTGGGCGAGGCGAAGGCCGGAAGCGAGCGGGGGATGTACCGCAGCAAGCAAACCCCAGTCACGATCGACGCCCGCGTCACGGCGACGCCCGGAAAGGACGGCGCAACACACGTCGTCGTGACAAGCACCGTCCTCGCGGAAGCGGGCGGATCCGCGCTCGGCACGCTCACCACGACCTATGACCTCGAGCCGAATGCCGAGATGAGGATCGCCTGGACCCTCCAATGGGCCGCGCCGGACATCGACCTGTGGGAAGAGGGAGTCCGGTTCTCGCTGCCAGCGGGGATGACTCAAATGGTCTGGCAACGCGAATCGTACTTCACCGATTACCCTGTCGGGCACCTCGGCGAACCGTCGGGAAAAGCGCGGGCCGGAGACACCCTTTTTCGAGCCTCGAAGCGCGGTCTGAACTGGATGACGCTCTCGGACAGCAGCGGCGTGGGCCTCGCGCTGCGGCCGACGGACGTCCCTCTCGTGGGCCGCGCCGACACGATCCCAATGGGCACGATATTGTTCGCCAGCCGCGAAGTCGCTGGCCCCCATGGTCTCAGCGGCTCCTGGGTGGCCGACCACGCGATCCACGCCATCCATGGCCAGTCGCTCTCCGGCACGTTCACCCTCCGCGCGTTCAACGCGCCTGATAGGACCGCGCAGCGCTGAAGCCGCCGTTGCCCTGTACGCATTCCAGAAAGCAGACGTGAATGACGATTTCTCGATTCTTACGCCCGATCATCATGGTTACTGCCGCGATAGGTTTGTTCGTCTGTTCGGACACCTACCTTTCCGCGCACGCCCAGGCACGTCGCGGGGCACAGGGCGATCCGGTGGCGGCGAAGGTAGAGCGGGCCACCCTCGCGATGCAGCGATTTTCGTGGGAGCAGGGGGTGGTGGCACAATGTGGCTTCGAGTTGAATGCCGACTTTAATGCGGCCATCAACATCGGAGCACGGGCCGACAGTTCAGACGGCCTATTGTGTCGGTCGAAGGGTTCG
>JAYUMV010000026.1:0-3439 GCA_043762265.1 Chthonomonadaceae bacterium
GCGCGCGCCACTTGGGCGGCCTCGGGCTGCACCTTCGCGATCAGGTCGCCATACTCCTGCAGCTCCTTGGCATCCAGGAACTTGGCGTCCGACAGGGCATCGAGGCGCTCCTGGGCCTGCGCCCCGATCTGCGCCGCCTTCTGCGCCAGCACCTGCGGCAGATCGGAACTGTTGTAGAGGCGTTCCATATCCACCACTCCCATCTCATTGCCCTCGCCCGCAGCATGCCCCGGAACGGCATGCACCACCATTGCACCTCCACCGACGAGCAGCGCCAGCGCCAGCAGAGCGACCGCAATCAAATTTCGACTCGACATCAGCCTGTTTTCCTTTAATGAGTGTAAATTGGGGTTTTGAGAGAAGCCGTGGCATGCCGTAGCCCGGCCTGTTTTGATTCGTTGGGATTGCCACCGTAATGGGCGCCGGGATGGCAAGACTCATTTCGGGATGAAGCGGCTGGTTTCCTGCCGCTTCCTGGAACGACACTTTCGGGAGAAGCGACCCTCGCCAGACGGAGACGCTGATAAAACCAGGATTAATCAGCGATAGACTTGAGAAGAGCGTCGCGGACATCGATGTAGTAGACAATCGTTATTCGGGCAGCCATTTCGTCGGAGAGGTCGTTGAGTTGGCGGCGGGCGCTGACGGGAAACAGGACTGTTTGCGCACCTTTTTCGACGAGCAGTTCTGCGATATTGATGGCATTGTGGATCGGCTCGAAAGAGCCGCCAATGCTGAGACCGCCGACGATGACCAGGCCCCCACGTAGGCTTCGGGCGAGCAATGCGCTGCAAAACGCGAGGAGAATCGGGACGCCAAGGTCCGACCCTTCTCGCGAAACATCCATTGCGCGCACCTGAATATTCAGTTCGTGCTGTCTTGCATCCCGGTCGCCGATCAAATCGCGGTTGCGTGCCAGCAGATTCTGATAGGCGGTCTGGACGCTTTCGCGTAACGGCCCCGGCGCGCGGACGTTGGCGATCTTAAATCCAGAGCCTTGCGTCTCATTTACCTCGATACGATACAGGCCCGGCGCTTCGTCCTGCCCGCCAGGACTGACGCCCCAGACATGGCCAGGCGGCAAAGGATCGGCCCCAATTCCTTCCGTGCTCTGGAGTTCCGGGGTGGAGACGAAGGTCTCCACGCCATCCACGCCCAGGCGGTAGGAGAACTGTGTATTGCGGAACTCGGCGCTGCCAATGCGCTTCTGCTGCTCCTTCACTCGCCGTCGGCACTCCAGAGCGAGTCGGACCGCCCATTCCAGGTCGGCATCGGGGATGGGGGCTTCAGCATCCGGATAGAGGAGCTTCAGCAGGCCGCTGGCCGTTTTGTTCACCGCCGTCGTATCGCGTCCGCTCAGTGCGCCGCCGTAGTCGATGCGGCCCATGAGGGCGGAGACGCGGGTTTCGTTGCGCAGGCGGGTCCAGCATTCGGAGAGGAAATCGCTGACGAGGCCGAAGTGATCGGTGAACAGGTCGGCCTGCATCTTCGGCACATCCCAGCCGGGAATATAGGCATGGATGCGATCCATGATCGCGGTATCGTCCCGCATCTCGGGCGGCATCGGGCCGAAGAGATGCCCGACGCGCTGCTGATGCTCGACATCGACATCGAAGTTGCCCACCATCACGATGCCGCCGTCGGCGCGAATGCTCTCTCGGCCCCGGCTGAACTCCCCGCTTTCCATGTAGCCCTTCATGATGTTGACGCCGTCCTTCTGATCGAAGGAGACGCCGGAGACCTCGTCGAAGCAGACCACATCGTACTGGCAGACCAGACCGCGCTGCCCGTTGGAGTTGTTGACGAACATACGGGCGACCGACGCCTTGCCGCCGCTGACCAGATGCGAATAGGGGCTGACCTGCTGGTAGAGGTGCGATTTCCCGGTGCCGCGCGGCCCCAGTTCGACGGCGTTGTAGTTGCGTTCGACGAAGGGGACCATGCGCAGGATCAGCACGTCCTGGGCGCGCGCGGAGAGGTTGCTCGGCTCCAATCCGACGCTGCGCAGCAGAAACATCTTCCAGTCGGCGGTCGTGAAGGCTTCGCGCCCACGCGCCAGATCCGCCAGCACGCCCCGTTTGGAGAGCTGGATGGGCCGCAGCGCCTGGATGCCGAAAGGTCGCCCTGACTTCTCCTGCGCGATAGCGGCATCGTACTCCAGATCGAGCTCCGCGTAGAAACCGCCCGTCAGCATCCGCTGGTTTTCGAGCACGGTCGCGACTTCAATGCGCACATCGGTAAGGCGCAGGCTGGGAAGCGCGGCCACATAGGAGTCGGAAGAGGCGTCCAGGCGCGCAGAGATCAGGTCAATCACCTTGACGGAGCCACGCTCCCGCGCATGGGCCTTGAAAAGCTCCTCTTCTCCTGCCCGCACCGTGCGCTCCCGCATCTGCCGCTCGACGATCTGAAGCCCTTCCGCGATCTCGTCCTCGTCGATGCTGGCGCAGTAGCGCCCCAGCAGAAATTCGCCCACGTAGGTCGGCACCGGGTACTGCCCTTTGAACCGGCGTACCAGGTCTTTACGCACAATATAGCCATCGAAGGCTTCCGCCGCGAGCGCATCCAGGGTATCCAGTTCCATCAGCTATTTTCTCCTACGACGGTCATCTGCTGCGCCAGCACTTTGCCCTCGGCGCTCAACAGAACCACGGTAGCCGCAACCCCCTCATTAGAATCGTCCGGAACGGTGAGGGCGGCGTGTCCGTTGGCATCGGGCGATCTGAGGGATTCGGCGATCGAAGTAGAGGCATCGGCGGGCTTGGTCCGTAGATCAACCTGCATGGTATTACTCGACCCGGCGACTTGAATCCGGCAGCGCAGGCGCGACCATTTCAGGCCGATGATGGCGGCGGCAGGGCCGACCGGCGCCGCGCTGCGCACCGTCAGCACCGGCGTCACGCACTCCTGGGGACTGAGGCCGCCGTGTTCGTACTCCTGTCCAGCGGTATAACAGCAGATACCGGGCGGCACCGCGATGCGCACCTCCTTGTCCCAGCGCCAGGGCACGGTCTGCTGGTCGGTGGCCGCGGTCGGTTTGAGGCGGGCGCAGCGGCCTTTGCGCACCTCGGTCAGGTGTTCCGGCAGATCTGCCTTCGGCAGTCCGAACGGCAGCAGGAGCCATCCATGATCCGTCACAATACGCACCTCCGACCATCCGGCGTCCAGCAACTCCTGCACACGCCCATGCAGCTCTTTGATCTCTTCCGGGATACGCTGCGCCAGTTTCAGGCCCATGCTGTGCCCGGTCGAATCGAGCGTACCGAACTCGGTCCAGGCCGCGCCGCTCGGGGTTCCGGTCTGGTCTTTGGTGAGGATCGCGTAGCCGCTTTTGCCGAGTTCACGGCGCAGGATCTCCACCGTCCCTTTCGCCCCGTCCTCCAGCGCGACCGTGTCAAAACCCTGGCCGGGGCCAAGGCGCGACGCGGCGGGAGAGACGGCG
>JAYUMV010000027.1:0-2249 GCA_043762265.1 Chthonomonadaceae bacterium
ATACCAGGGAATACGCAGACCGTTGTTCATCGCCAGCCAGAGGCCTGCGATTCCCAGGCCCAGCAGTCCGAACATCATCACGGCCAGAATGGCGAAGAGTTTGGTAGGCTGTTTGCGTTTGATGTCCCGGCGAAGTTCCCTGTTGACGAAGGGATTGTCGCGCCAGGTCTGAGGATCCAAAAGAGCCTCTTTGTGCAGCGGCGAGAGAAACGTAAAGCGCATAGTCGATTCTACCCTGGTTCCGTTCGTGCGTTCCGCCCCGGCTCGCTCCCTCTTCGCATGCGAAGAGGGAGCGAGCCGTCAAAGGCAGGTCTCGATTTCTACCGTGAAGGCGCGTTGCGGACCGGGCCCGAACGCTCAGGGTTGAGAAGACGGCGATTTGGTCGGCAGACTACCATTCCCCTGGCGCGAAGCGCGCCGCAGATCGGCCAGCGTCTTTTCAAACTCCTTCATCGCCGTCGCGTACCCGACCAGATCGCGGGCCGTAAGCTTGGCCTGTGCCGCATCGTACTGGTTCGAGGCACGTTCGATGAGCGTCCGAACCGCAATCGGGATATTGGACGGCAGGCCGGTCGGCGGCGTTTCGCGGTTCGCGTTGCCAGGATACGTGGGCGTCGTGTCGCCCCCTGGGAAGAGCGCCGCGAGCGCCCGATCCAACGTATCCTCCATGACCGCGCGGCCCCCAAAGGCGACGATCACCTTTTGCAATTGAGGCAGTTTTGTTGCCTGACTGCTGGCTTCGACGTAGAGCGGCGCAATGTAGAGCAGGGATTTCTCGACGGGGATCACCAGCATATTGCCCAGGGTCGCGCTCGAGCCTCCTTGCCGCAGCAAGGAGAGTTGCGGCGAAATCACACGATCGCTGTTAATCAACTGCACGATCTGCGAAGGGCCGGCGACCGATGCCGACTGTGGGAAACGATAGAGCACCAACTCCCCGTAGTGTTCGGGATCGCACCTTGCGCACATCCAGCCCAGAATATTCTGCGCCTCCCGGTTGATCGGCGAGAGCGGACTCATCAGCAGGAACTCGGTCTGCCCGTGCGGAGCTTCCGGCAGGCGCATAATGACGTAGTAGGGTTCCATGCGCTTCTGCGTGCTGAGGATCGGCTGATCCGGCGTCACATCGGTACGCTTCGCCACGGTGGTTTGGTCCGCGTTGGGTTCGATCGGAATAGCCCAGGCATCCTCTTTCAAATAGAAGACACGAGGATCATCGACATGGTAGGAGGCGTAGACGGTGCGCTGCAGCCGAAACAGATCTTCGGGATAGCGCAGATGGGCACGCAGTCCGGCTGGCATCTCCGCAAGCGGTCGCAGCAGATTCGGGAAGATATGGCTATAGGTCAGGGCGATCGGATCGTTCGGATCCGTAAGATAGAGTTTGACCGTGCCGTCATAGGCATCTACGGTGGCCTTGACGCTGTTGCGAATATAGTTCGGCGCGACAAAGGTAACAGGATTGACCTGCATCTCCTGCGGGGTCGAGTAGGGATATTTGTCGGACATCGTGTAGCAGTCGATCATCCATACCAGCCGTCCATCGTCCGCATCGACGACCAGATAGGGATCGGCGTCCTGCTGAATGAAGGGGGCGATGGTCTGCAACCGATCCCGAATATCGCGGTGAAACAGCACGCGTGTGTTCTCGGTGAAGTTCTTCGCCAGCACCACGTTCGCATCGCCGAAGCGAATACTGAAGGCGGTTTTGCGCAGTTCGGAGTTGCCGATCCGAATGCCGCCCTTGCCCTTATAGTTGTTGTAGCGGTCCTGGGATCCTGCGACGCTCGCGTTCTCCGTGGCCGGATAGTCGAACTCCTGCTGTGCGGCGTCGGTGAAGACATAGTCGTGCGCCAGCAGGCCGTAGTAGATGTCCGGCTGCGAGACCTTCAGTTCGGGCGCCTGCGCGGAAGCGAGAAGCGGCAGGCCGGAGAGGAAATAGTCCGGTGCGCCATCTAGTATCTTGTTGACGGGGCTCATCGTGAGGCCATAACCGTGCGTGTAACCGAGACGTTGATTCTGCCAGGTCTGTGCGGCAGCAGGCAAAGCGTCGGTGTCCATCTCGCGGGCGGCCAGCATCACCTGTCGTACTTTGCCACCGATCAGGTAGCGATCGATGTCGATGTTGTAGGCATGGCTGTCCCCGATAGAGACCTGCTCGAATTTGTAGTAGGGCTTGATGGTCTGGAGTTGCGAGTAGACTTTGCCGAGGTACTCGTAGTCCCAAAGCCGCACATTGTCGAGGGTAT
>JAYUMV010000028.1:0-7666 GCA_043762265.1 Chthonomonadaceae bacterium
TGCCTGCGCTGGTCAAAGATGTAGAAGACAAGCAACAGTTGGAGATCGCCATCGTCGAAAACCTTCAACGGGAGGATATCGGCGTGATGGAAGCCGCACGCGCCTATCGACGTATGATCGACGAATTCCAGATGACCCAGGAGTCGATCGCACAGCGGCTTTCCAAGAGTCGATCTTCGGTCGCGAATACCCTGCGTTTGTTGAATCTGCCGGAAGAGGTCCAGGACTGCATCGAGCGCGGCGAGATCTCCGAAGGGCACGGGCGTGCCTTAATGATGGCGGAAGATTCGGCCACGATCCTAAAGGCCCTTCAAAACGTGCTCAAGCGTCGGCTTTCGGTTCGGGATACGGAAAAACTGGCACGGGAGATGCGTTCCTCCGCCCTGTCTTCGACTTCTGCCAGTCCGTCGAACACCTCCGATCTTGGGGCCGGCTCCGGCGCTCCCGCCTCGCCCCGACATGTGGAGCGATCTTCCGCCTCTGACCCGAATGAATCGGCGCTTCTAGACGAACTTCAGCAGATGGTACAGACTAAGGTGGCGTTGCGCCGACTCCCGCACGGTTCCGGTCGCATCGAGATCGAATTCTACTCCGGAGATGATCTGGCGCGTATTCTGGAGACTATCCTCGCCATTCGTTAGGGCCAGTCGTGAAAAAGGAGAAAGCGAAATGCAGGACTTGGAGGGTGTGGAAAGAAAGCTGATATCTGAAGAGATCTTTTATGACGGGGAGCCTGGGGCTCCCCGTCCGAATGTGCCGCTCTCTCCTGGAGTAGCGGCTGTCATTTTCGATGCGGAACAGCGTGTACTGATTCTGAAGCGCTCGCGTGGCATCTACTGGTCGTTGCCCGGCGGGCGTCTGGACCTCGGCGAGTCCGCGCAGAACTGTTGCGTCCGAGAAACACTGGAGGAGACCGGCTTACAGACGCGTATCGTGCGCCTTATCTCTTCCAATACCGATCCGCGCCGGGTCGTTCACTATCCAGACGGCAATGTGCATCAGAGTTTTGTGCTCTGTTTCGAGGCCGAGGTCATCGGCGGCGAGTTGACGACCAGCATGGAGTCCGAATCCTTCCGATGGATCGGGCCATCCGACCTGGAGGACTATACCCTCATCCCGGATAGTCGTCTCAATCTCCTCGACGCCTGGGCGCGTCAGCCAGCGGCGTTCATACGCTAAGACGTCGGAGCTGTTTCACGTGAAACATCAGGCGCGCTCAAGGTCCACCAGTACCGGCAGATGGTCGGAGGCGAGCGATGCGATTACTTCCACGTTCCGTACAACGAGATCCGCGGAATGCAGCACAAAGTCGATTCGTATCGTCGGATTATCCGAAAGAAAGGTCGGCCGATTCAAAACGGAGTCGGCGTCCTGAAGGCCGGTTGCCTCCAAAAGGGAGCGGACGGCGGGTCCCTCCGCATTCTCATTAAAATCGCCGCAGACGATGACCGGGTGACCCACGGCGCGCACACTTTGCGCGAGAGCAACCGCCTGGTTCGAACGCTCTTCCGCATCCAATCCCCAATGTGTGCAGAACACGGTCAGTCGCGCGAACCCGGCCACATTCCGTAACTGCACTTCCAGAGCGCCCCGCTGCTCCGTTTTACTGGGCAGCATATGCTCTCGCCTATGATGCAAATCCCCCCGATAGGCGACCCCGACTCCATACCTGCCAAATCCTAGGTTGAGGTTGCTCTGGAAAACGAAGGGGCGGCCGAGAGCGTTCGCAAGTACGGACGGTTGGTCTTCTCCACCGCTCTGCGCCATCCGACGGTGAATCTCCTGAAAACAGACGACATCCGGAGTCAGATGCCGAATGACCTGCGCAATGCGCGGGGTGGAACGGAGGCCGTCCATACCCAGACTGCCACGAGTGTTGTAAGTAATAATGCGCATACCTAAGAAACCTCACCTCTCTGAATTCACTCTCTTGAAATAGACTGCATCACAGCCGATCAATCCTCAACCCGATAGGAGAGTCCCAGTTCATCCGCAACCTGGCCGCGAATTCCCCAAGTCGACCGCGGCGACTCTATAATCGTGATCTCGACATCGTGAGGCGCGATTCCACACACCCTATCTATCCCCTCGAAGAGAAGACGAATCAATGTCTTCTTTCTCTCGACCGATCTGCCCTCAAACATGCTGATTTCGAGGATCGTATAGCATGCGGATCGATCCGGAGGATACAGGAAGTTCGATGCCTCCATCAGAAAAAACCGATGGAAACGTTTGTCTACCGGGAGATCCAACGCCTCTACGACGCATTCGTGAATGACCTCTGAAAGCTCGGCTTTGATCGGACCCAGGTGTTCCGCGACTCCAAAAATCTTGACTTGCGCCACTCGCTGCTCCTTCGCCATTCCCCGCGCAACCCTACCCTTATATTCCCTTCACCGCTTGATTATACCTTGCCCACGCCGAAACCTCCGAGCCAGACCTCGAAGAGAAGAGGGCAGACTCAAACCGAGTCTGCCCTCATCGTCATCACAAATCGTGTAGACTTACGTCTACTTTAGCCTTGAAGTTGCTAAAATTTCCGTGTTATCACTTGCGAGGAGGCGCCGATTTGGGCACAAACGGGCGCGCATTCGCAGGGAGCGCGAATACAAACTCAGAAGGATTGAAAACCTGACCAGGCTTCAAGTTGAGTAGAGAAACAACTTGAATCGATGCCTGGTTTCCACGGCGCGCCTCCGAAATCACACGTACCACGATCCTGTCCGCGTTGATATAGAGTTTTACTGCTTGCGGAGTCGGACGCAACTGGCGGATCTCCACGACATCGAACTCTTCTGCCGTTCGATCCCGACTGCCCGCTGTATTCACGGGATCCTGTCTGTTCCCCACCACTTTCAGAACCAAACGCTCTTTGCCCAGGTAACGGGTTGAGAAGTTATCGGCTCCGCTGTTCTCCGATGGAAGCAACGCTCCTGCGGTTCGAATAGTCTCCGGCGCGAAGAACATCAAAACTTGCGCATAGGCGCTGGGATTTTTCCCCTGAGGGTCGGCAGGATTCTTGATATACTCGTTGGTCTGAAGCAGCGTCCAGAGCGCCTCGCCGTCACAGGCGATGGTCTGGTTGATAGGATCCGCCAGTTCGATACGCACCAGATTGGGCCGACACAGTTTGACAGTGCCGGTATAGGTGAACGAAACAGGCTCCCCCGCCTGACTGATGCCAGAAGCGGCCCGGCCGGAGGGATTGGCTGAGCCGGAACGCGCACCAAGATCCTGGGTAATCAGCGTTACCTGCAAATCTGCCCCGAGAGAAGGAAGCGCCCTGGTAGCCCGCTCGACTTGCCTTAAAAGCGTATCCGCTTGCAGGTCGGCGTGCGCGACCGAAGTCGCAAAGAGCAGACCGAGCAGCGCAGGAGCCGAACGCAACGGGAGAGAGAGAGACCGCATGATTGCACTCCTTATCGGCTTCAGTTGCGCGCGACCGGATCTAGCGTATTGCCGCATTCCGGACAGAAGCGGAACGTCACATTGGTCACCACGGAACCGCAGTTGGCACACGTACGGCGGCCGGTCTCCGTTTCGACACGGGGATAGTCTCCCCGCAACAGACGCAAATACTGCTCGCTCTTCCCCCATTCCGAGATCTCCCGGGCACGCACCGCCGGAAACGGATGAGTCTGGGTGCGTAACAGCATGAGCTTGTAGTAGAGGCTCAACAGATCGTCGTCCATATCCTCATAAAGATCTGCTTGACGCGTAAACTCCTCCGGATTCAGATCGTCCATCAGCTTTTGCGACCCACCGACCAGCTTCAGTAGGCCGGATACGCAGACATGCGAATCCTGAACGGTGAGTAGGCCAGCCCGATCCGCCGTCAGTTCCGCCTTCCGGATCCAGGTGTAGAGCGCAATGATCAGCCCCTGCGTCAGCAGTGCGCCTGGAATGGTGATAGTGCCTGCCGCCATCGAAAGAATCTCCGCGAGCAGAAAAGCCATCTGGGTATAGAGCATATGCTGGGCTTTGATATGGCCCAACTCGTGCCCGATAACCTCCAGGCGCTCCGTATCGCTAAGGAGATCTACTAAAGAGGTCGTCAGCACGATCGTGTGGCGCTGCAGGCCGAAGGCGAAGGCATTGGGCACCGGATACTGACTCAGATAGAGCTCAGGCTCCTTGACATCCAGAATCGCGCAGGCTTCGCGCAGATCGTTGTAAAGACGCGAGCACTGCCGAGGTGAGACCCGGATGCTGTCGGCCGTGAACTTGACCCGCATATAGCGTTCGGCGCCCATGTCGGAGAGCCATTTCAACAGCCGATCCAGGCCCGGAGTGCGCCGCAGCGCCTCCAGAGCAGCGCGGTCGGCGGGATGCTCGAAAGCCGCACTGGAGAGGCCAGGAAAGCGCACTCGGGGCGGGAGAGACAGATTGGGAGTAGCGGTCATAATACGGAATGCTCCTCTGATATCAGCTATTGAGTTGAATGGTAGCGTAGCCCATCTCTTCGGCGTTCTGCAGGAACTCCCAGCAGGAGTTCGGCGCCGGATAGTTGGTCTTTTCCTTCGCGTTGTACCGGCTAACGATCTCCTGCGCGAACCGGAGATTGCTGAACGAGCTGAGCATCAGCCGCGCGGCAAAGTTCAGTTCCGGCAGGACACGCGCCTTGAGCTTTCCGACCACCTCGTCCGCGTTTTGCCCTTGGAACGCTTCATTGACAGTGATCGGCGGACGATTGATATGTACCTTTACCGACATCGGACCGTCACGGCGTTCTACGACAGGAGGAGGCGTCGGCGCATCGGCGCCCCGAATCTCCTTGAGCAACGCTGCAAAACGATCTTCGGAGGGGGAAGAGGTCGGAGCGGGCGTGGGTTCGGGAGCGGCGGAAGGCACCTCTGCCGCTACAGCAGCGACCGGCGCAGGATCAGGAGCAACAGCAGGAACTGTCGGCTCCGCAAACTCCGGAGCGGCAACTGCTTCAGGTTCGGAGGAGGGTAGGATCACGGGTGCGAAGGGTTCGAACTTCTCCGCGAACGGCGTCGGCGCCTCTAGCGCCACGGGCTCCATCACAAATCCTGCTCCCTCTAGGGCAGGCGCGACGGCGCCCGGTTCGGAAACGACAAAATCTCCGTGTTCGGCAGCCGGAGGAGAGGCCTCCGAGAAAGATTCGGCTGTCGGAGGAGCCTCGAACGATTCTGTCAGAGGCGCCTCTTCCGGGGTAAAGGCGGCCGGTTCGGGAATAGAGGCGAACTCCGCTTCCGGATGAACTGCCGTAGCCGGCGCCACCCAGACCGAGGAGACATCCGTCTGGTTCTCTTCTAGAGCCGTCGGCCTGGGAAACGCGGTGATTGGGACCTCCGCTGCCGGATCTGCCTCAACCACCGACGCCTTTGAGTCCAAAACAGGATCGGAAAGGAAAGACGCTTCGGCAGGAAAGCCCTGGGTTGGCACCGCCTCAACTGCCTCCGAGGGCTCTACGACCGCAGCGCTTGCCCCTGGATCCACCGACCAGCCTTCAAAGGTGGAAGGGGTCTCGAAAGCGGTGTCTTCGGCAGGAGACAGGGTAGACACAGCCTCTGGATCGGGCGCTGCCACGGCTTCCACATCGGAGATAGGCTCAAGTTCCGGACTTGCAGAAGGTTCTGCCTCCGGTTCAGACGGCGCGACCGGTTCCGGATCGGAAACAGGAGTTGTCGCCGGCACCACAGGTACGGGAGTCAGAAAGTCCAGTCCATCCTCTACCGTTGGGCCACGGAAAACGGAGGCATCCTGATAGGGAAGCGTGTCGAGGAATTCCGGCTCCGTCGCACCCGGCGGCGTGAGCGGATAGGTGCGTTCGGTCTCTTCCGTCGCCATTGGCATCGGAGAAGAGGTGGAGGCGGTCAGATCCTGCTGCTGTCCGCAGTACGGACAGAACTTGAACGGCTGATCCATAATATGCTGGCAGGTCGCGCAGACCCGTTGGGTGGGCGTCGTCATGGGCCGCTGTGCTGAGGTGAGCGACCGGAACACCTCGACAATCGCCTGAGCGCTCTCCAGATTGCTCTGACCCCGCAGACGCAGACGCATATGTTGTTCATTGCGCAGTCTCACGGTCAGTCGCGCCGCCGACTCTCCCCCGAAGGTCTCGATGTCGCTGAACCCCAATGCGGCAATATCGCCGAGGGCATAGAAGTGCGGCAGGATCTCACCGGGACGCCCCGTCTCTGCATTGATATGCTGAATGACAAGTCGGCGCTCTGTCAGACCGATATTGACGAACGGTGCGAAAAACGCCTCCGGCCCCAGGCTCAGTTTGCCGCGTATGCCTCCGGCCAATCGTCCGCGCGCGAAACCCAGCAGTTGCTCGTCGGTATCGATGGCCTGCTTGAGCCCAGCAACGATCATAGCGGCCTCGGCGCGCCGCCGGGCCTTCTCCTCGGCTTCTCGTTCGGCCTTGGACTTGGGCTTGCTATCTGTAGAGTTCATAAGAACCTTGTCTCCGATCTACGTCTCTGTGAAAGGGCAGCGGTTTGCCCGACCCTGCATTATGGTACGGAACCGATGCGCGGCAAGTTTCGCAGCCCGCTCGGCTGCCAACTTAAACTCTCTGGCAGCGCGGTCCACAGACGCGGCTCGTGAACCTGTGGTTCCGCCTAGTTCGGCCTCGAAAAGAGGAATCCTCCTCTCCCTCTGGCGAATTGAAGAGAACATTTGCGTATCTGTAACTGTCCTCCCCTCAGTTGGCACGTTGTTCTCAGGAAGGAAACTGTCTCATGCGCCGAAACCTCGGCTTTGTTAGCATCCTCTGCGCGATTCTGGCGTCTGCATATCCCGCTCTGGCTCAGAAACCAACCGTTAAAACACCGGAAACATTCACTTTCTTGGATGTGACCGATACGCACCAGACCGCGACCGGCAACACCGAACCACTGCGCCGTCTCGCTGAAGACGCTGCCGCCATGAATCCGCGCCCAGCCTTTATCGTGGATAACGGCGACATCACCGAGGCAGGCCGTCCGGACGAGTATGCCGCATTCAAACAGGCCATCACTCCCCTTCAGAGCGCGGAGATCGGTTTCTATCCTGTTCCCGGCAACCACGATGTTCGCTGGAGCCCCGATGGCAAAGAGGGCTTTACCAAAGCCTTCGGAAAGCTTTACCAGTCTTTCGACTATGGCGCGGCGCATTTTGTCCTGCTCGACTCGACGGTTGTGCTGGAACACTGGGGCCATTTCGACAAGGCAGAAATCGACTGGCTCAAAGCCGATCTCAAAAAGGTGCGCCCGGAAACGCCGATCTTCCTGTTTATGCACCATCCCATCGGGCGCGACACTCCCGGCACACGCTTTATCGACAACGAATACGAACTGACGGCGCAGTTTCGCGGCCACAATATCATTGCGATTTTCACCGGTCACGGTCACAGCGATCTGGTCTGGAAAGTGAACGGAATCACGACGCTGATGGCGCGGGGCCTCTATCAGGGCTCCTACTATCGCGTCTCCGTCACCCCCCTCATCGTCTCCATCGACCGTATTGTGAAAGAGAAGCCGGGTGAGGTGGAGCATATCGCCAGCATCCCGGTCAGTGGCAAGGCCGTCACCTCGCAGATTCGGGGCGGTTGGGACGATCCGGACGTCCCCTTTCTGGAGCGCCGACGGGCGGCGGCAACCCTCGAACCACGCGCCGTCAGCGACAACCCGGACAGCGAGAAGGGCGAAGCTCG
>JAYUMV010000029.1:0-10402 GCA_043762265.1 Chthonomonadaceae bacterium
CAACGTCCGCCGTAAACCTTACATCGCCCTGGGTTCTGCGGCGGCAGCGGTGGGGTGTTTAGCCCTCCTGCTTCTCCCCGCCACTCCCTTGAACATCAAGATCTTTCTTTCCACCGTGAATGTCGGGCTTGTCTTTGCGAGTTGCGCTCTGGGCGGGTTGATGATCGAGACGGGGAATCGGTTTGGAAACCTGGCCAGACTGTCTTCGATTCGAGGAACGATCAATCCGGGAATTTCGGTCGTTATCGGCCCGCTGGGGGGACTCCTATCAGGATACTGGATCGGATGGTCCTGGGGCTTCGGTCTCGCCTGTTGCATTCTCGCGGTACTGCTGAATGCACGTATCAAAGAACCCGCTGCCGCCGCCGACAGGCCGACTTTTCGGCTTGTCGATCAGTTAAAGGCGCTGCTGCTGCACCGCAGCTTCTGGTTTGCTATCGTTGCCACGATCCTACTCATCCTGGCGCCCGGATTCGGAACACCTCTGCTCTTCTATCAGCAAAACACTCTGCATCTCTCGGCGCAGGTGATCGGCAATCTTGGCTTTGTGAGCGGGGGGTTCAGCATCGTATCCGGCCTGCTCTGTGTTTTCCTGTCCAAACGCTGGAGGCTGAACAGACTGATCGTGCAGCGCAAGGATCTGGCTTAGATGAGGTTGGCGGGATGACCATTCGTACGCTCTGGCGGTTGTGCTTTTGCTTTCTGGTGGTCAATGGGCTGCTGGTCGGCTGGGGGGTGGCGCACCGGCGGACGGCCCTGTTGAGAGTGGTGTTTCTGGATGTAGGCCAGGGGGATGCGGCGGCGATTGAATCCCCTTCCGGGAAAGTGTTGCTGATCGATACGGGGGGAGTACTGGCGGATGGAAGCGACAATGAGGGGCGGCGCACCGTCGGGCCTTATTTGCGCAGTCGCGGCATTCAACACATTGATATGGAACTGCTGACGCATCCGCATGCGGACCATATCGGGGGCGCGGCGACGCTGTTGGAGCGTTTCCCGACCGCAGGACTTCTCGACAATGGGCAGGAGAGCGATTCGCCGGTGCTGGCCCACCTGCGCACCGATGCCGCAGAACACCATGTGCCCTATCTCGCAGCGCGACGCGGCCAGATCCTGGATTTCCAGGACGGCGTCACGGCGCAAATTCTCGCTCCCACCGAAGCGGAGACGCACGGTTCGCCCAATAACGCCAGCATCGTCCTCCTGCTTCAGTATGGGCGCACGACTTTCCTCTTCACCGGCGACGCCGAAGCCGACGAAGAGGCCGATCTGCTCGCAACCCATCAGCCCCTTCCCTGTGACGTGCTCAAAGTGGGACATCATGGCAGCCGCACCTCGACCACTCCCCCCTTCCTTGCCGCAGCGCACCCGCATATCGCCGTCATCTCCGTCGGCACGCACAACCTCTACGGGCATCCAAGTCCCGAAGTGCTGGACCGCCTCCGCGCCGCCAGCACAAAAATCTACCGCACCGACAAACAAGGCGCTGTCACCTGTACCTCCGATGGCATTACCGTCCGCACTGAATCCATGAATCCCTGACGCAGCATCCCGTACGATCCCCCAAAACCTCCAGAGCCTCCTTGCTTCCAGAGGAAAGGAATTCGAAGAAACGAAACGGAATGGGAGCCGTCCATCTCTACAGGTACAATGTCGTTCAAATTCCGACCGGAGGAACTCTTTATTGAAACGTGCGCGACTATCCGTTTCTGCCTGTTTCATGCTCACGGCTGCCGCCCGCCTTTGCGGCGCACAGACCCCCAACGCTTATGAGCCGCTGCTGAAAAGCCTGTCCTGGCGCAACATCGGCCCCGCGATCATGGGGGGGCGCATCGATGACTTCGCGGTCGTCGAATCCAATCCCAGTATTCTCTATGTCGGCACCGCCGCAGGCGGCGTGTTCAAATCCGTCAATAAAGGCACGACCTGGGAAGCGGTCTTCGACAACCAGACCGTCAGCAGCATCGGAGATGTGACGGTCGCGCCGTCCGATCCGAACGTCGTCTGGATCGGGACCGGCGAAGCCAACAACCGCCAGAGCTCGTCCTGGGGCGACGGAGTCTATAAATCGACCGACGCCGGCAAGACCTGGACCCACATGGGCCTGGAAAACACCCACCATATCGGGCGCATCGTCATCGATCCTCGCGACCCGAACGTGGTCTGTGTCGCGGCGGGCGGCGATCTCTGGGGGCCGAGCAAAGATCGTGGTCTCTACCGTACCACCGACGGCGGCAAGACCTGGACGAAAACGCTGTTCATCAACGAGGATACCGGCTGCAGTGACCTCGTCACCGACCTTTCGAATCCCGATATTCTCTACACCTCCGCCTACCAGCGCCGACGCACCGCGTTCGGCTTCAACGGTGGCGGACCTGGCAGCGGCATCTACAAATCGACCGACGGCGGCGCGACCTGGAAAAAATGCACCAACGGTCTGCCGACCGGAGATACTGGCCGCATCGGACTGGACATCTACCGCAAAGATTCCAAGATCGTCTACGCCTGCGTCGAGAACGCCAACGGCGGCGTCTTCCGCTCCGAAGATCAGGGCGAGACGTGGAAGAAGATGGGCACGGTCAACATGTCCGTCAACGCTTATCGCCCCTGCTACTTCAGCCAGATCCGCGTCGATCCAAAAGACGATCAGCATATCTGGATGGCGGGCGTCAGCATGGGCGTGTCGAGCGATGGCGGCAAGACTTTCCGACCCGTCGGCCCTGCCATCCATGCCGACGTGCATGCGATCTGGATCGATCCCGCCAACCCCAGCCAGGCGCTGGTGGGCTGCGACGGGGGCATCCAATGGACCTACGACGGCGGCCGCACCTGGGACTACATCAACACCCTCGCGCTCGCACAGTTCTACGAAGTCCACTTCGATATGCGCAAACCCTACTGGGTCTACGGTGGCTTGCAGGACAACGGCAGTTGGGCCTGCCCCAGCTCCACACTTAACTTTCGCGGCCCCACGAACGACGAATGGATCAATGTCGGTGGCGGCGACGGCTTCTATGTGCAGGCCGACCCGACCGACGACAAGACCATTTACAGCGAATCCCAGCAGGGAGCGGTCGCCCGCCTGAACGTGATTACCGGCGAGCGCAAGAGCATCCGCCCGCGCCCAGAGCCCGGCGAACCGCCCTATCGGTTCGACTGGAACACTCCCATCCTCATCTCCACGCACGACCACAACAAACTCTTCGTGGCGGGCAACCGGCTCTTTATCTCCAACGACCGGGGCGATAGCTGGCGACGCAGCGACGACCTGACGACCAACTCCGACCGTACCAAGATGCAGATCATGGGCGTCGTTCCCGGCAAAGAGACGATGGCGACCAACGACGGCCAGGACAGCTTCGGCCAGATCGTCACCGTCACGGAATCACCGGTGAAGGCGGGCGTGCTCTACATCGGCACCGACGACGGCAACCTGCAGGTCTCTCAGGACGACGGCAAGACCTGGAAGAACGTCGCAGGGAATGTAGGCGTGCCGAAAGGAACCTATGTCACTCGCGTGCTGGCGTCGAAATTCTCCGTCGGGCGCGTCTACGCCACCTTCGACGGCCATCGCGGCTCCGACTTCAAGCCCTATGTCTATGTCTCCGAGGATTTCGGCGCGACCTGGAAACCGATTGCGGCCAATCTGCCCGAAGGCGGCACGGTCAAAGCGGTGCGCGAAGACCCGCACACGCCCGACCTGCTTTTTGTCGGCACCGAGCGGGGCCTCTGGATCTCTTTCGACCGAGGAACGAGTTGGGTGAAGCCGCCCTCTCCGCTGCCGACAGTCCCCGTCAACGATATTCAGGTCCATCCGCGTGAGCACGATCTTATCCTCGGCACGCACGGCCGGGGCGTCTGGATCCTGGACGACATCACCTGGATGGAACAACTGGCTGGCAAAACCGATTCGGCGAGCGCGATGCTGTTCGATCCGCGCAATTCGATTGAATTCCGTATCTCCAATACGAAAGCCGTCACCGGCAGCCGCGTTTTTACCTCTCCCAATGCGCCCAATGCCGCGCTGCTCACCTACTACCTGAAGAACAAGCCGGACGGCGATGTCAAACTGACCATCCTGGACAAGAGCGGTAAGACCGTTCTGCGCGAACTGACCGATCTGAACGCGGATCCGGGCCTCTATCGGGTGCTCTGGGATATGCGCGTTGCCGGACAGCCCACTCCGGCAGGAGCAACACGGCGCGTGCGTGTTGCTCCGACAGGCTCCACCGCTGCTCCGGCAGACGGTGCCGTGGCCCCCACGGGAACCCTGGCGGTCGAAGGAGCAGCGGCTCCGCCTGGGGGCGGAGGGCGTCAGGGCGGACAAGGCGGACAGGCCACCGGACGTGGAGGCGGTCAGGGTGGAGGCCAGGGTGGCGGCGGACGGTTCGGAGGCGCCCGTGGCCCCCGTGTGCTGCCGGGAACCTATCTCGTGCGACTGACCGCAGGCAAGGAAGAGATCACCCGACAGATCGTGGTCGAGGACGATCCCCGCATCGTGATGACGGAGCGGGACCGCAAAGCGCGTTACGATCTGGTCATGCGCGTCAACGGTATTTCCGCTACCTACAACCAGGCGCGCGCGGCCTTGCTCAGTCTGAAGACGCAGTTCACGACTCTGGAAGCCACTAAGGAGCTTGCCGCCGCTCCGCAGCCCGTCAAAGATCGGGTCGCGGCCCTCAACAAGCGCATCGCTACGCTCCAGACGGAACTCGCGCAGGGCACGAAAACGGTCAAGCCTCGAAACCCTGGCAAAACTCCGACCGATGTTTCGGAGAAGCCGGCCGAAACCACCCCCGGCCAAGCAGCAGCGACTGCCCCGCCAGCCGGAGATTTCGGCGCGAACATCGCGCCGGTTCAGACCAATATCTTCCAGGTGAACAACTCGCTGGACAGTATCGCGGAGCCGCCCTCGAAAGCGATCCGAGATCAGATCGATACGCTGCATAATCAGGTCGCTCAGGTAGCGCGTGAGATCGACACGCTCCAGGACAGAGATATTCCGGCGCTCAACCGGGACCTGGAAAGCCTGAAGCTGAAGCCGCTCGACGCGGGCAGGCGGGTCGCGGTGCTGCTGACGGCGAAAGACATGCCGATTATCACCGAGATGACCGAAGAGGAGAGGGAAGCCGCCGAACGTGACGACATGGATGTCGAAAACGACGCAGACAAAAACGCAGATAAGAAGGATGCGGACAAGAACGCCGACGCCGGTAAAAAGTAAACTCTGTATTTCGGTGCAGTACGCGGAGCGTGAGAGACCTCCCCCAACCCCCTCCTTCGTAAGGAGGGGGCTTTTTCCTGCTCCCTCCCCTTAGGAAGGGGAGGGTTGGGGTGGGGTTATCAGGTTTTGGCGGTTTCGGGGCGGTCTGCGGGAACGATGATGCCGTCGAAGATTGCGGCGTTGGTCTGTGCATGGCAGTCCTGGCCGACCACGCAGCGCTCGATGTGCGTGCCTGCCATAACCTCCGCGCCTGCCCAGAGGATGCAGTCTACGACCGTCGCGTTTTCGCCGATAATACAGCCGTTGCCCACGATCGTGTGGTCGCTGACCTGCGCGCCCGCTTTGATAGTGACATTGTTGCCGATGGCAAGAGGAGCTGTCAGTTGGGCGGTGGGCGCGATCTGCACGTTCTCACCGATCCAGATGCCCGGACTAAACTCTGTAAAGGGCTGGGAGGCTTCGACCAGCCCATTTAAGACGTCGCGTTGGGTCTGCTGATAGACTTTCAGATTGCCGACATCTTTCCAGTAGGCAGTGGTCAGGTGGCCATAGAGGGGCAGCCCTTTTTCCAGAAGGAGCGGAAAGACCTGTTTGCCGAAGAGGAAAAAGGTGCTGACGGGAATGTACTGGAACACCTGCGGCTCGAACAGATAGACGCCGGTATTGGCCGTGTTGGAGAAGATGATCTCTCCCTTGGGCTTCTCCAGGAACCGGGTGATCCGATCTTCTTCGTTCAGCAGGACAATGCCGTACTCGCTCGGATCGTCCACCAGCGAGAGGGCGATGGAGGAGAGCGCTTTTTTGTCTTTATGGGTCTGAAGGAAGGCCGTCAGATCCATATCGGTCAGGTCGTCTCCCCCGATGACGATAAAGGTTTCGTCCTTGAAAAATGCTTCGGCGTTCTTCACGCTCCCAGCGTCGCCCCACAGTTTGTCCTCCCTTGCCCAGTGGATCTGTACTCCCCAGGCGGCGCCGTCGCCGAAATAGGCTTCGATCTTGCTGCCGAGATAGTGCGTATTGATCATGATCTCCGTGAAACCGTGCTTCTTGAGGAGAAGGATCAGGTACTCCATGACCGGGCGGTTGACGATCGGAACCAGAGGCTTGGGGACATTGCGAGTCAGAGGGTCGAGGCGCGACCCGACTCCTGCCGCCAGTATCATCGCTTTCATTAAGGGCAAACTCCTAGTGTTTTTCAGGCGGGAAATTGACGAATTAGGTCGGTAACGTAGACGATCTGCGCTTCCGTAAGTTCAGGGTGGATCGGCAGCGACAGTACTTCGCGCGCAACGCGCTCTGCTGCGGGGAGATCCCCTTCTTTGTAGCCGAGATAGGCGTAAGCAGGCTGAAGATGGGTCGGGATCGGGTAGTAGATCTCGGAATCCACCTCATTGGCTTTTAGATAGGCCTGCAGCGCATCCCGACGCGGGTGGCGTATCGTGTACTGATGGTAGATATGGTAGTTGGCGGGATCGTGGCCCGGCAGCAGTATGCCATCGGCAGTGGGATCGGCAAAATCGGCCATCAGGGTATGATACAACTCCGCGTTGCGGCGACGGCTGGCATTCCAGGATTCCAGATGCGGCAGTTTCGCTTGCAGCACCACGGCCTGGATCGCGTCGAGGCGACTGCAGTAGCCGACACGGACATGATGGTACTTATGGTCCTGTGTGCCGTGCCCACGCAGACTGCGCAGCAGCGCTGCTCGCTCGTCGTCGTTGGTCAGGATCATTCCGCCATCGCCGTAAGCGCCCAGGTTCTTGGTGGGGTAGAAGGAGAGCGTTGTCATGTTCGCATGGACGGCGATGGGCTGGCCATTTTGGCGCCCCCCCACCGCCTGTGCCGAGTCGATGATGAGGCACAGGTTGTGCTTTTGGGCCAGCGCGCTGAGCAGTTCCCGGTCGCACATCTGCCCGTAGAGGTCTACGGGCAGAATGGCACGGGTGCGCGGAGTGATCTTCTCTTCGATCAGTGGTTCGACGAGATTGAAGGTACAACTGTCGATATCGACATAGACGGGAGTTGCTCCCACAAGGGCAATGGCTTCGGAAGTTGCGCCGAACGTGAAGGGAGTAGTGATCACTTCATCGCCGGGGCCGATGCCGCAAGCGACCAGGGAGAGCGTCAAGGCATCTGTGCCGGAAGCGACTCCGATGCCATGTTTCGCGCCGCAGAGCGCCGCGATGTCTCGCTCCAGGTGCGCGACCTTTTCGCCCCCGATGAACTGAGAACTTTCGATCACATCGCGAATAGCGGTGTCGATCTCTTCCTTCAGTGCATGGTATTGCGCTCGCAAATCTGCGAGAGGAACTTTCAAGCCAGCCTCCCTGTCCGAGTGATGTTCGCCCGGTCTCTGCCGCACTGTGTTCAGCATCGTTCCGTGCAAATCGTGCCTGTATTATACCTTTTTGGAGCCAGAAACGCTGAGTTCGCTCTCCGTGCTTCTCTACGACCGAGCGAAGGTAAAATACTGACAAGCCTGAACAGTATCCTGCCCCACCCTACGAATTCGCCGCCAGAACCTCCTGAGCCACGCGTCGCGCCGAGGGGCCGAACTCAGGATCTTGCAGGGCGGCGCGAATAAAAGCCGCATAAAAAGTCTCAAAATTGCCGATGTCGCGGCGAAACTCGCCGGGGAGCAGCGGCGCGGCCCAGAGGTTGCCGCCTTCCAGCTTCAGAGCGCGCACGGCATCCGTCAGATTCAGTTCCCCACGCGAATCGAGCGGGGTGCGCCGTAAAATCTCGAAAAGGGTCGGTGCGAGAATCCAGCGTGCCGCGACGACGTTGCGGCTCGGCGCATCCTGCGGGAGAGGTTTCTCCACGATGTCCGAGAGCGCGAAAGGTTCGGTAGGCCGGTCCGGTTGCGTCTCTGCGGGCGCCAGCACTCCGTACCGAGACACCTTCTCCAGGGCGACCTGTTCGGTCAGCACCGTCGCATCCGAACCCTGATCTAGATGCGTCGCCAACAGACGACGCAAGGGCGCAGCGGAGTCGGGCGCCTCGATCATGCAGTCTCCGAAGGCGACTACAAATGGCTCTCCTGCGGTCCAGTCGGCGGCACAAAGCAGGGCGTCGCCCAGTCCCCGCTGCTCCTCCTGCACGACATAGTGACAGTGCAGAACGCCTCCGGTGACATCGTCCTCATAAAACTCCCCAAAAAAACCACGGATCTGCGGCTTTCGCTCCGAAACGACAAACAACGCCTCCGTAATGCCCGCTCCGAGCAGTTCCGTCGCGATATGCGCCAGCACCGGTTTGCGCCCGACCGGCAACAGCTCTTTCGGGAACGCCTGCGTAAGCGGACGCAGGCGCGTGCCCAACCCTGCGGCGGGCAGAACGGCGCGGCGGAGCGTGTTTGCGGTGACAGGCGTGACCGGTAGGGACATACAACCTCTGAAAAGGGGCGTTGGTAAAGCGTGCGTGGAAGCAACGACGAGGCGATTTCCTCGGAATGGTGTGAAATTGTAGCAGAAGAACGCCGTTGGGGTCAATGCGTCGAGGAACGATTTTCGGCTCGTGCGAGGTATTCTGAAAGAGAAACCGTTCCCTGTGCGCTTTTTCACAAGGCAGACATAGAGCAGACCTAGGGATGCGCCCGCCCAATCTCGGTGTCACGCCCGGGGATCGGCATACGTCATAAGAGCTATCTTCGCATCTCTGCGGATACGGAAAGGACATTTAGAATGAAGACTCGAATTTTGGGCCTCGCGACGCTCGCGCTGGCTCTGGCGCTACCGCTTGCCGTGCAGGCTCAGGGAGGCGCGCCGCCTTTCGCCGGCGCGAAGAAGATGACCACCGAGGCAGCCCTGCTTCAGGCTCCCAAAGAAGATCCCAGCCTGCTGCCTCTGGAAAAAGCGTTCCACACTGCCGGAGCCGCCCTCAAAACCCCGAAGCCGGGCGCGAAGGCGAAGCAGACCTACGTCGAGGCCGCGTACAAGTACGGCTACGCCTGCGAATACGAAGCCAAAAAACTTTCTCGCCCGGTGCAGTATCGCGCCGCGCTCGCGCTCTACCGCAAGGCGCTGGCGGTAGATCCCAAGCATAAGCCGAGCCTGGACGAGAAGCTGAAGATCGAAGACATCTATAAGAGCATGCCGGGCGGCATCCCTAAGTAACCTTCGACGCCGTTCCCTCGTCCAATTTTCAACTTCGGGAAGAGGGAACGGCGCACTTTGCGCATCAGAGGAGACGAAGATGCATTCGAACCGAACCACACGTAGGAGAGCCGTACTGCTGCTCACAGGTCTCCTGCTGGCAGCCCCGTTTCAGGGCGCGATTCCCGTGAGGGCGCAGAACAAAACCGTGCATAAAAAAAAGGCTGCCGTCGCGCCGATGACGCTGGTCGTCAATACCGACCAGCCCACCTATAAAGCCGCCGACACGATCAAGTTTACGCTGACGGCCAAAAACACGACTAAACAAGACACCCCCGTGGGTTTCAACAGCGGACAGCGGTACGATTTCACCCTGTATCGCGGTAAAAACGCCAAAGGCGAGAAAGTCTGGCAGTGGGCGAAGGGTAAGATGTTCAACATGATGCTCCGTTCCATCCTGCTAAAACCCGACCAGCCGCTGGAATTCACCGAAACTTACCATCCGGGCAGTGAAGAAATGCCCGTCCTCACCCCCGGCGTCTACACCATCGTCGCAACCTTGCAAGGTACGTACAGAACCACGCCGCCTATCGTCCTGCCTTCCACCTCCAAGACCTTCCAGGTCAACTGACATTACGTTTGCGCCGTGAGCATGTCGAGGACTTCCTGGAAACGACGGGTTTCCAGGGAGCCGAAGAGGGAATGGCGTGCGAGTTTGGCGCGGGTGAGAGCGGGACTGGTGAGGCCACAGAGGAAGCGGGCAGACTGGCGAATTTCGCCGAGCGCTTCCGGATGTGCGGCGCGAAGTCGTGCGAAGGCGTCGGCATCCCAGGTCGCGGGCAGAGGCGCATTCGCTTCCAGAGCGGGCAAACGCTGGCGCTTGCCGACCACGCAGAAGGTGCAGTGTCCGCAAGGCTCCGGGCGATTCTCGCCGAAGTAGCCGACGAGTGCATTGGTCTGGCAGCCGTTGTGTTCCACCAACTCCAGCACCTGCCCGATACGAGCGATCTCCTGCCCTTCGCGGTGCAGAAAACGCTCCATGAGCGCCGCTACCAGGGGCTCGATCTCGGCCTCGGGCTGCAGG